>CAMFFG010000113.1 GCA_945949655.1 uncultured Peptococcaceae bacterium | reverse complement strand
CAGGAATTCCGATAATACCTACCAGATCGGTGCCGAACATAATGCCAAACCCGATGATCCAGTACACGATGGAGCCAAGACACAGGTCCATCATATTTTTCATAATAATGTTACCGGAATTTTTCAGTCTGGTCATGCCAGCCTCTACCAGCGTGAACCCGGCCTGCATGGAAAACACCAGCACAGCCCCAAATAAGACCCAGATTGTATCAACCGACGAAAACATAAAACATTCCCCCCAAATTTAGTTGAAATCTATCACAATGAAAAAGGCGCGCTGAGAATGTAACTTCTCAACACGCCTTTGTGTTTTTGTATGTCTTTATACTCTGTTAAATTTTCTGTCAGATTTTGAACAGCAGATCGCCATAGGTTGGGAACGGCCAGTATTCTTCGCCCACTAAGGTCTCCAGTTCATCGGCCACAGCACGCAGTTCCTGCATGCCTGGGAAAATATTATTTTTATAATACTGTGCCCGTTCTTCAATATTTTCTTCATGATCTTTGGTGCTCAGTACTGCACTGTTCAGCGCTTCTGTTTTCTTATACAGGGAGCTGGACAATGCAGAAATTCTGGTGATCAGACTTTCCTGCGTGGAGCAGTCTGCATCGCTCACCACAGCTTTTACTGCAGCAGCAGTGGTGCTCAGATCTTTCAGATAGGTGGATACAGCCGGGATAATTTCTTTTTTGGACATATCCAGCATGGTCAGTGCTTCAATGTGCAGCACTTTGCAGTAGTTATCCAGCAGGATTTCGCAGCGGGAGTGCAGTTCTTCCGCTGTGTAGATGCCGTGTCTGGTAAACAGAGCAATGTTCTTTTCATCTACTAGATGTGGAATGGCATCGGCTGTATTGGTCAGGTTCAGCAGACCTCTGCTTTCTGCTTCCCGCACCCATTCGTCGGAATAGTTGTTGCCGTTAAAGATGATCCGTTTGTGTTTAATAGCCAGATCGCGGATGATTTCTTTGGCTTTGGCAACCACATCATCGGCACCTTCCAGCTGGTCAGAAATATAGCTGATGGCATCGGCCACGATGGTATTCAGTACCGTGTTGGTACCGGAAATAGAAGATGCAGAGCCCAACATACGGAACTCAAATTTATTACCGGTAAAAGCAAACGGAGAAGTACGGTTCCGGTCGGTGGTATCCTTCTGGAAGCTTGGCACTGCAGCAACCCCGGTTTCCATCTGCTGTCTGGTGATTGGTACATATTCCACGCCTTTTTCATAGGATTCCAGAATATCGGTCAGTTCATCCCCCAGGAACATGGAGATAATGGCTGGCGGCGCTTCGTTGGCACCCAGACGATGGTCGTTGCCGGCGGTAGCAACCGATACCCGCAGCAGATCCTGATATTCATCTACCGCTTTGATCACAGCTACCAGGAATAACAGGAACTGAATGTTATCTTCCGGCTTTTTGCCCGGGCTCAGCAGGTTTTCGCCTGTATTGGTGGACATGGACCAGTTGTTGTGCTTGCCGGAACCATTTACCCCGGCAAACGGTTTTTCGTGCAGCAGGCAGGACAGATCGTGTCTGCGGGCTACATCTTTTAAGGCTTCCATGGTCAGCTGGTTATGGTCGGTAGCACTGTTAGTGGTGCTGAAGATGGGCGCCAGTTCATGCTGCGCCGGAGCAACTTCGTTGTGTTCGGTTTTAGCCAGCACACCCAGTTTCCACAGTTCTTCGTTCAGATCTTCCATAAAAGCTGTGATTCTCGGTTTGATAGCGCCAAAGTAGTGATCTTCCAGCTCCTGTCCTTTTGGCGGTTTGGCGCCAAACAAAGTACGGCCAGTGAACAGAATATCTTTTCGTTTGTAGGACAGTGCACGGTCTACCAGGAAATATTCCTGTTCCGGCCCAACGGTGGTGGTTACCCGTGTTACTTCATCTTTGCCCAGAATGTGCAGCAGACGAACGGCTTCTTTGTTCAGCAGTTCCATGGAACGCAGCAGCGGGGTCTTTTTGTCCAGCACTTCGCCACTGTAGGAACAAAATACCGTTGGAATATACAAGGTATGGTCTTTGATAAACGCATAGGAGGTTGGGTCCCATGCAGTGTAGCCGCGGGCTTCAAAGGTAGCGCGCAGCCCGCCAGACGGGAAACTGGAAGCGTCCGGTTCACCTTTGATCAGTTCTTTACCGGAGAAATCCATCATCACTCTGCCGCCAGGCGCCGGTGTGATAAAGCTGTCATGCTTTTCCGCAGTGATGCCGGTCATCGGCTGGAACCAGTGTGTAAAGTGGGTCGCACCTTTTTCCATGGCCCAGTCCATCATAGCGTTGGCCACTACGTCAGCCACAGTCGGATCCAGCGCTACGCCAGTATCAATGGTTTCTTTCAGTTTCATATAAACGTCTTTCGGCAGTTTTGCCTTCATGGCTGCATCGTTAAATACGGCGCTGCCAAACATTTCAGGAACATTTGTCGTTGTTTCCATTGTAATACCCTCCATTAAGCATATCAGATTCAGCCGTTTTCTTTTCGGAATCTATAAGGATAATCTGAACATAAAAGCTGAAATTCATCCGAAAAAGAAAAAAAGGCACTGCAAGTGTTCCCACTCACAGCGCCTTTGCTGTTTTCTATGTGTATTAGTATATTCATTTCAGGTTATTTTGTCAAGCACAATTTTTTAGAATACTGTATACTGATTTTTTTGTTTTATTGCATACGCCCTTCATTCCACCCCATCGTTATAAAACACGAATGCCTTAAAGCCGATGCAGGCGGCATAGTAAAAGGGCCGCAGCTTGAGATATTCCACCTGACTGAGCGGCAGAGCGATCTGGCGGTCCTGCTCCTGCTCTGTGATCTGCAGCATCGCATCCTCAATTTCATAACGGATATTGTACAGCCAGCGGCTCTCTTTTTCGCCCCGCAGCTTATACCGCCCATTGACATAGCGGATGGGCTTTTCCTCTCCTTCGATGCGCTGCTTTGCCCCGGCCACCATGCTGGTGCCATCGGGAAAATGTTCCTCCCACTCCATGCGATCCCTCCTGCTTCTGTAAGCATACTGCTGTTATGTATTTTATCATACCATAAATCACATTGCCGGCATACAAAAAGATACTGCAGAAAAATATGTCCCACAGTATCTTTGATTCACCGTTTTGTCTGATGGCAGATCTATTTCAGGAATCCATCAATGATCTGCTCTTCTGCCTCGGCGGCAGTCAGCCCCAGCGTCATCAGCTTGATGATCTGCTCCCCGGCGATCTTGCCGATGGCTGCTTCATGGATCAGCGAAGCATCGGGACAGTCAGCCTTGATCTGCGGGATGGCGCTGATCTTAGCATCATCCATAATAATGGCATCACACTCGGTATGGCCATTGAAGGGCGCATCGCCGTTGACACGGGAGAGAAAGGTCTGGCTGGACTGCTCCCGGGCTACTGCCCTGGACACCACATGGGTGCCGGAGCCTTCCCCGGCCAGTGTCACATCAAACTCGCTGACTGCATTCTGCTTGCCATGGGTCATCAGCCGCTCGGTCACCACAAAGGTGGCGTTTGGCCCCAGTGTTGCCCTGGTGGTGCGATGGGTATCGTCAATGCCCTTGATCTGCACCGTTTCCATTTCCATGTAGCCATCCTCGCCGATCTCCACAATGGTCTGCGGATTCATGATGCGGCCGCCGTCGCCGCTGCCGCAGCCGTAATGTTTTTCCACATACTTGACGCGGGCCCCTTTTTCGATAAAGAAGCTGTGGATCCCGTCGTGCTGGCTGTCCTCATGGCCGCAGTTGTCAATGCCGCAGCCGGCGATAATGGTAACATCTGCGCCAGCGCCGATATGGAAATCATTATATACCAGCTCATGCAGACCGCTCTGGCTCATCACCACCGGAATATACACCGTTTCGTCCCTGGTACCCGGTGCTACAAAAATATCAATGCCCTGCACATCGGTCTTGCCCACAATGCGGATATGCTCCGAGCTCTGCCGCTGGGCGGTGGCGCCGTTGGCGCGGATATTAAAAGCTCCTTCCGGCATACTGCTCAGTCCGGCGATCTCCAGCAGCAGATGCTTCTGGGCCTCGTCGATACCGGCGCTCTGCTGAGCGGCAAAACCGCTGGCGCCTGTCAGATTCACACCTAAATGTTGCTGTGCCATTACTGTTCACACCCCCGTCCTGTTTTGCAGCAGGGCTTCTGATGCAGCAGATCCGGCAGAATCTGCGCCGCTTCGCCCTCCGCTGCCACCCGGCCGCTCTCGATGACAACGATGCGGTCGGCGATTTTCAGCAGCCGTTCCTGATGGGAAATGATCACGATAGACTGCCGCTGTTTTTTCTGCAGATCTTCAAATACCTGAATCAGATTCTGGAAGCTCCACAGATCGATGCCGGCCTCCGGTTCGTCAAACACAGCCAGTTTTACCTTGCGCGCTAAAATGGTGGCGATCTCGATGCGTTTTAACTCGCCGCCGGATAAGCTGCCATCCACGGCGCGATCTACATACTCCCGGGCGCATAGCCCCACCTGGCTCAGATAATCGCAGGCCTGGGCGATGGTCAGATCGCCGCCATCGGCCAGCTTCAGCAGATCAAACACCGAGATGCCCTTAAAGCGCACCGGCTGCTGAAAAGCATAGCCCAGCCCCAGCCGGGCCCGCTCGGTAATACTGCACTGGGTGATATCCTGTCCATTCCAGAGAATCTGTCCACCAGCCGGCTTTTCAATGCCGGCAATGATTCGGGCCAGCGTGGATTTTCCCCCGCCGTTTGGCCCGGTAATGGCCAGCAGCTGTCCATCGGGCACAACCAGATCTACATTGTGCAGGATGGTTTTTTCATCAGCTGAAAAAGTAATCTGTTTCAATTCCAGCATATATTCTACCTCCATCATCATTTGTATGCGATTTATTTCCTTATTATCTCTCTTTTATCCTAGTAAGTCAACCGGACTTTCGGAATTTCTGTCTGCGGTGGTCTCGTCCTGCTGGTACTGCCTGATCTGCGGGTCACTGGAATAGGACAGCATGGTGGCAAGTATCGGGATTCCCGACATACCCCAAACTCAATAACAGATCGTGATCCAGTTTCTAAGCTCTAAGGATCTTTCATTCCCCGTCGCCGGATTGCCAGTTTGCACAACCGGAACCATCGGTCAAGGG
>CAMFFG010000112.1 GCA_945949655.1 uncultured Peptococcaceae bacterium | reverse complement strand
TCATCATGCTGTGCCGCATGCAGATTGTGTTTTTTTAGGAATCTGGATAACACATAGTGCCGAATAGTGGACAGATTCTGGAAGATGCGAACGCCAAAAACAAAGACAGCAGCCATATACAGGTCTACACTGAGCTGATCGCCCAGAAAGGCCAGAAAAGCAGCCAGCAGGGCATTGGAGATAAAACCGGTCAGGAGAATCAGTCCGTTAAAATTGTTTTCGTAAATACAGCGGACACCGCCCAGAGCGGAATCCAGTGCGGCTAGCACAGCAATCGATAGATATTTGGCTAGAACCAGTGGAATTTGAATCGAAACAATAGAACCGATTAAGATGCCGGCCAGAAGGCCGAGCACAGGAATGAGCCAGACCATAATATTATGCCTCCTCTTCTGTGACAGATGTCAGATTCTTGGTGGAAAAACTGCCGGTATAGGCAGGCAGCGAGATTTTATTGCTGTGGCTGCCAGTCGTTTTATAGTTGACCGGGAAGCCGCTGAGCGCCAACTGCTGATAGGTTGTACTGTTGTTAACGGCCTTTTCCAGTGCCGTCGGGTCGCCAATGGCAGAAATCTCAAAAGGCGGTGCAAGACGCGTCGTATTGACTAGGATCACATTCCCGACGCAGCGGATTTCGGAGGACACTACAATGCGCTGTCCATTGATGCTGATACCTTCTGCACCAGCATTGCGCAGGTCATTGACCAGATAAAGCAGATTTTCATAATGAATAACATAACGGTTCGGGTCTTCGCTTGGTGCACTGGCAAGACCGCTGTTATTATCATCCAGTATAATAACGATGCCCGGACCCTCCAGCGCGGTGATGCCGGCCCGGATCTGCTGCTGCGTTAACTGGTTTTGCAGCTCACTGAGCTGGCTTTCTCCGGTGGTGGACTGGCTGATAACGGCTTCTGTATCCTGGCGGACTGTAGCCAGCCGTTCTTCCAGGGCAGCAGTCTCTGTTTCCAGATTGGTAATCAGAGAGATCAGTACTTCTGTTTTTGGATCGGCACTGGCGGCACTGATGGCACTTTGAATCTGCAGTTCCTGTACAAAGAAAACACCGATGAACATAAAAATCAGTGTCATCCAGGGTACCCAGCGAGGGAATCGGATTCGTTTCACCAGACCATCTCCTTTCTGTTTTAGCCAAAAAACAGGCTCAATGTTGTGCTTCTCTGAAAATGAAATGATAATATAAAGATATTTACTGTAAATATGAAAAATAGTTTTGTTACCGACCTTAAAATAGGCTATAATGGTAAGCAATACAAAGTAGAAAGTATGGTCGCTTTTCATTGCGATAAGACCTATTATAGCAGAGTTAAAAAGAAATAAAAGAGGATTTCAACAGGAAAATAAAATTTTATCTGAGTTTTTTCAATCAGTGGAATGAGATTACCAGAAGGACGGCGAATAAAGTAAAAAGATGGACGACAGTCCGTTTCTGACGGAACGTCTGTCTGGAATTTCGTATTAATAAACTGCTTTGAGGAAGGAGATGATGTGATGTGGCGGATCTGACACAATTATTGAATCCGGTCAATATTCTGGATATCGCCATTGTTGCAATTTTTATTTACAAACTGATTTCCATGGTGAAAGGTACCAGAGCAGTACAGCTGATAAAAGGGTTGTTGCTACTGCTTTTGCTCAGTGCCATCAGCAGCAGCAGTGTGCTGGGTCTGACTACGGTCAACTGGATTCTGGAACAGATCAAAACCATGTTGCTGATTGCCATTCCTATTGTGTTTCAGCCGGAACTGCGGCACGCACTGGAACAGTTGGGAAACAGCTCGTTCCTTCCAGGTAGCAAAAAAAATCGGGAATATGCAGAAGTGGAACACATTGTGAATCAGTTAGTTCCCTTTCTGGTGGAATCCAGCCGCACGCATACAGGTGTACTGCTGGCCCTGCAGCAGGAAGTCGGCCTGAATGAGTATGTCAATACTGGTATTAAAATCAATGGTCATTTAACCAGTCAATTGTTAGGTAATATTTTTATTGTCAATACACCGTTGCATGATGGAGCAGTGATTATAGAAGATGATACCATTCTGGCCGCCAGCTGTTATCTTCCATTGTCAGAAAATAATAAGATCAGCAAAGCGCTGGGCACACGACACCGAGCTGGTATTGGTCTTTCGGAGGTCAGCGATGCAGTTGTCTGCATTGTGTCGGAGGAAACTGGCGCCATCTCTATTGCGGAGAAAGGACAGTTAAAGTACAATATCAGTGAAGAAACACTGCGCCGGATTCTGATGGACCGGCTGCATACAGATGCCCCGAAAACGATCATTCAGAAGTGGAGGGATGAACATGACAGAAAAGCAGGAAACGGCGAAAGCAAAAAAAGATGATTGGATGCTGAAGCTGCTGGCAGTCGTTTTTGCTGTAATGTTATGGTTCTATGCCGATGCGGAACAGAATCCGCTGATCGTGAAACATTTTGATGTTCCGGTTCAGTATATCAATCAGGCGGAAGATATTGTGGTGGAAAACGAACCCCAGACTGTACGAGTGAGTATCCGCGGCAAAGAAACTGATTTATCCAGCCTGCGCAGTGATGATTTTATGGCTACTGTGGACTTGCGTGGTGTAGAAACAGGCAGCAATGAGTATAGTATTACGGTAGCTGCACCGAATGGAATAGATAGATTCTCCTACACGCCGACCAAGACAGTGTTGCAGATCGATCAAATGCAGACCAAGAAGGTGCCGGTGCGTGTCCGGACTATTGGCAGTGTGCCGGTGGGGTATGATCTGACCAGCACGGAAGTAATTCCTGATCAGGTTACCATAACCGGCCTGAGCAAAGACCTGGGCGGCATTGCGGATCTGGAGACAGAAGCCATTGATTTAAGTGAAATTACCGAGGAAATCACCAGAGAAGTGCAGCTGCATACACCGGCGGGTGTTACCGTAACCGGTGATTCACGGGTAGCGGTGCATTTTCTGGTTCAGGAAAAACAGGAACATCACGAGTATGAGGTACCCATTGAATTGCGCAATGTTCCGGAAAATATAGAGATAACATTAGAGCAGCAGTCGGCTGTACTGATATTAAGCGGTAGCTCTGCCCTGCTGGACAGCCAGCAGGAATTGAACCGAATTCAGCTTTATGTAGATTGTAGCGGGCTGGAAAACGGGCAGTATGAGCTGCCTGTGCTGGTAAGTTACAGCGGCAGTCTGACCATTGGACAGATCAAACCGGATACCGTGATGGTTACGGCCGAGAATGTTCAGGAAAATAGTGATACCCATATAAATGAAACAGATAACAATGAGGGGGATGCAAATTGACATTATTTGGGACTGATGGTGTGCGCGGGGAAGCCAACGTTGTATTGACAGCCGAGTTGGCCTATCAGCTGGGGCGGGCCGCGGCTTATGTGTTAAAACGGGATGGTCTGCCTGATAAAGAGGCAGCAGTGGTGATCGGGAAGGACACCCGTATTTCTGGTGACATGCTGGAGGCCAGCCTGATTGCCGGAATCTGTTCTACCGGTGTGAATGTATATCGGGCCGGTGTGATTCCAACTCCGGCGGTGGCCGTGCTGACTCGCATGCTGAATTGTATGGCGGGAGTGGTAATTTCGGCTTCCCATAATCCGTATCAGGATAATGGCATCAAATTTTTCAGCCCGTTGGGCACCAAACTGCCCGATGAGATGGAAGCGGCTATCGAAGCAGTGATCGCCAGTGGGCTGAAGGATGTGCCAAGTCCATCCGGCGCAGATCTGGGCCGTGTGATCGCTTACCCGGAAGGATCGGAACGGTACAGCAGTTTTATTAAAAGTAAAGTGGATGGAGATTTTGCCGGTCTGCGGGTAGTGGTTGACTGTGCCAACGGTGCTGCCAGCCATATTGCACCTGGACTGCTGCGGGCGTTAGGCGCTGATGTGACGCCGATCTCTTATCGGCCTGATGGCATTAATATCAATGATCACTGTGGTTCTACCCATCTTGAACAGCTACAGAAGGCTGTGATGGATTGTCAGGCCGATGTGGGTCTGGCTTATGATGGCGATGCGGATCGCCTGCAGGCGGTGGATCACAATGGCAATGTTGTAGATGGTGACAGACTGTTGCTGATTTTTGCCGATTACTTAAAAGAGCAGGGGCAACTGGCTGCGAATACAGTGGTTATCACAGTTATGAGCAATATGGGGCTTAAAATTGCTTTGAAAGAAAAAGGTATTGGCACACTGGATACCCGGGTCGGTGACCGCTATGTCATTGAAGGTATGAAAGAAAGTGGCGCTGTGCTGGGCGGCGAACAGTCTGGTCACATTGTATTCGGTCTGGATAATACCACCGGTGATGGAATTTTAAGCAGTGTGAAGCTGCTGCAGATTCTGAAACAGCGGAAGCGTTCGCTGGCGGAACTGGCCGGCGAAATGGAACAGTATCCGCAGATTCTGATCAATGTGCGTGTGAAAGATAAACATGGATGGGAAAGTAAAACGGAGATTCAGCAGGCTATTGCCACTGCGCAGCAGGAGCTGGGCGATGCAGGTCGTATTCTGGTTCGTGCCTCCGGTACAGAGAATCTGCTTCGGGTCATGGTAGAGGGTAAGGCGCAGGAGCAGATTGAACGTCTGGCCAGACAGATTGCGGACGTGGTAAAAGTGGTGATGGGATAATCGTGGTTGTTGGAGTCGGAACTGATCTGATCGAGATTGCACGGATTCGCCGCGCCATCGAAAAAAATCCGCATTTTCTGGAGCGGGTTTATACGGAGAAAGAAATCGCTTACTGCAGGCGCAAAAAAAATCCCTGGCAGTCTTTTGCCGCGCGGTTTGCTGCAAAAGAAGCTGTTGGCAAGGCGCTGGGTACCGGTTTGGGCCGGATCGGTCTGCAGGAAATTGAAGTGGTAAATGATGCCGGCGGGCAGCCCTGTATTGTGCTTTATGGTACAGCACAGGAGCTGGCTGTCAGCAGAAATGTACAGCATGTGCATATCAGCCTGAGCCATTCAGAGGCTTATGCGATTGCCACTGCTGTTCTGGAGGGGGAGTAAGATGTATCTGGTAACAGCAGAGCAGATGCGGCAGGTAGACCGTAAAACCATAGAAGAGCTGGGTATTCCGGAAATGGTTCTGATGGAGAACGCCGGAAAAGCTGTGGTGGAATTTTTACAGGAGCAATTTGCTGATCTGCAGAAAAAAAGTATTACAGTGATTGCCGGCGCGGGCAACAACGGCGGGG
>CAMFFG010000111.1 GCA_945949655.1 uncultured Peptococcaceae bacterium | reverse complement strand
GCGATACGCCGTACATGTCGGATGCACTGATGGCCTCCTGATTCATATAGGCACTTGCTTTTTTCAGCTGACCGCCTTCCAGAATAATTTCTCCATTATCATAACGAATAAACTGCAGTTTGGCTGTTGTGCCGATAACGCGCACAGCTTCCGCTGCATCTTCTACCCCGGGCAATTCAACCGAAATCCGGTTGCTGCCTTCCAGACGGACTTCCGGTTCTGCAACGCCCAACGCATTGATACGGTTTTCAATAACGCTCTTGGCTGCCTCCATGTCCTCCTGTGTGGTTCCTTCTGGAGCTTCCAGACGAACCGCAACACCGCCCTGCAGGTCCAGACCCAGTACCGCATGATCGGCGCAGATCGGGAACACAACTGCGGCGGCAATAACAACTATCAGAATAGTTGCAATCAGTGTTGCTACTTTTTGCCAACGCATAAATCGATCCTCCTAAATTCAAATACTTATCTATTATATAGCGGTTTTCACAATAGTGCAAATATTTCTTCTGGTTTTTTCGGCGATTCTTTCGATTTTTCTCTGTTTATCCCGCTGATTTCTTCCAGATTATCGCCAAATAGCCTATATTGTTTCCAATCAGGCCAGTCCTTCAATATAGCAGCGAATCTCGGAGACATTGACAAACTTATGGATACCGCCATTCTGACGTACCACCAGCGTTGGCGCCTGCATGATTTCATACTGACGAACCAACTCCGCGTGCTCCTCAGCGGTCACCTTGGTGTAGGGGACTTCCGCCCGGCTCAGATCATTTTCCGCCATCTTGCAGTTAGGACATGTTCTTGTGGTAAAGAGCATGATCGCATCGGAACCGGCATCCGCTGGGCAGGCTGCCTGCCCAGGTGCTTCTTCAGAAAGCACCGCCGGATGTTCCGGCATCGTTTCCCGATGCAGCACCGAATTGCCGATGCGGTACACCTTGCGATCTTTAAATTCTTTGCTCTTACCATCATTCCAGTTCTGTACCGGACGGTAATAGCCGGTAATGCGGCTGTACACTTCTGTTTCGGCACCGCAGACAGAGCAGGTGTACTGTTCACCGCTCAGATAACCGTGCTGTCGGCAGATGGAATAGGTAGGCGACAGTGTGTAATATGGCAGCGTGTAGTTTTCGGCGATCTTGCGCACCAGCGAAGCTGCCGCCTTCCAGTCAGGCAGTTTTTCGCCCAGAAAGGCGTGGAACACAGTGCCCGATGTGTACAGCGTCTGCAGTTCATCCTGAATATCCAGCGCAGTAAAGATATCGTCGGTATAGCCCACCGGCAGATGGGAGCTGTTGGTATAGTACGGCGTTTCGTTAGGCTCGGAAGCAGTGATGATGTCCGGATACTGTTCCACATCATGCTTAGCCAGCCTGTATGTGGTGGATTCGGCCGGTGTGGCTTCCAGATTGTACAGATCACCGTATTGTTCCTGATAATCAGACAGACGTTCCCGCATATGGTTCAGTACATCCTTGGCGAACTGCTGCGTTTCTTTGTGCGTCAGATCTTTGCGCAGCCATCGGGCATTGAGACCGGCTTCGTTCATCCCCACCAGACCGATGGTGGAGAAGTGATTGTCAAAACTGCCCAGGTAGCGTTTGGTATATGGATAAAGCCCTTCGTTCAGCAGTTTGGTGATCTCGGTGCGCTTAATCTTTAAGGAGCGGGCCGCAATATCCATCAGCTTATCCAGCCGCTGATAGAAATCGGCTTCGTCTTCTGCCAGATAGGCGATGCGGGGCAGATTGATGGTCACTACGCCGACGGAACCGGTGCTTTCTCCGCTGCCGAAGAAACCGCCGGATTTTTTGCGCAGTTCTCTCAAATCCAACCGCAGACGGCAGCACATGCTGCGCACATCGCTGGGCTGCATATCGCTGTTGATGTAGTTGGAAAAGTACGGTGTGCCATATTTAGCAGTCATCTCAAAGAGCAGCCGGTTGTTTTCGGTATCGGACCAGTCAAAATCTCTGGTGATCGAATAGGTCGGAATGGGATACTGGAATCCTCTGCCGTTGGCATCCCCCTCGATCATGATCTCAATGAAAGCCTTGTTGATGAGGTCCATTTCTTTTTTGCAGTCTTTATATTTGAAGTCCATTTCCCTGCCGCCTACAATGGCATTCTGTTCTGCCAGGTCGGCTGGAACGACCCAGTCCAGCGTAATGTTGGAAAATGGCGCCTGCGTTCCCCAGCGGCTGGGGGTACCCCGTACACAAAGGATTCAATACATTTCTTTACCTGCTCGTAGTCCAGATTGTCCACCTTGACAAAGGGCGCCAGATAAGTGTCAAAGGACGAGAAGGCCTGGGCACCTGCCCATTCATTCTGCATAATGCCCAGGAAATTGACCATCTGATTGCATAATGTGGATAAATGCTTGGCCGGTGCTGAGGTAATCTTTCCGGGAATGCCGCCTAAGCCTTCCTGGATCAGCTGCTTTAACGACCATCCGGCACAGTAGCCGGTCAGCATGGACAGGTCATGAATGTGCATGTCGGCATTGCGGTGGGCATTGGCAATTTCTTCATCGTAGATCTCTGACAGCCAGTAATTGGCTGTGATAGCACCGCTGTTGCTCAGAATCAGCCCACCCACCGAATAGGTAACAGTGGAATTTTCTTTGACGCGCCAGTCGGTCACCTTCAGATAGCTGTCCACCAGATCTTTATAGTCCAGAATGGTGGATTTCATATTGCGGATTTTTTCCCGCTGTTTGCGGTACAGAATATAGGCTTTGGCTACATCAGCGTAACCGGCCTGGATCAGCACATCCTCCACGCTGTCCTGAATATCTTCCACCTGGATCACATTGTTTTTGATTTTCGGCTCAAAATCGGCGGTCACTTTTAAAGCCAGCAGATCGATCACACTGGGATGATACTGTTTTTCCTGGGCCTCAAATGCTTTGGTGATGGCCCGGCTGATCTTGGCAATATCAAAGTCGGCTATGGCGCCGTCCCGTTTCATAACGCTGTACATAAGAACACCTCAATCTCTCTCTTTTTTCTTTTACTTTTCTTCTCGTTTTTCTGTTATGTTATAGGTTTACCCGTTTTCCGTTCTGCTGAATCCTATCCGATCCCGCGCAGCTGAGCAGCTGGCACCTGCGGCAGGATCAGCTGTCTCAGTTCTTCCATCTCCCTGGCGGTATACCCGTGCATTCCCGGTTCTAAAACGCAGGAGGAATCCACAAAGCTCTGCAGATAATAGCGGGACGCTCCGGCGATCCAGTAGCTCAGCTCAAGGAGATCCGCCGGCCGATGCAGCTCTTTCACCACAGTGGTGCGAAACTCATATTCCACATCTCCCTGCAGTAAAAAATCCACACTTCGGATTACTGCCCGAGTGTACAGACCGGTGGTGCCAGTGGTCACCTCGTAGCGGGCCAGGCTGTTTTTGATGTCCATAGCCACATAGTCCACCAGACCATCAGTCACCAGCTGTTCTAAGATGTCGGGAAAACTGCCATTGGTGTCCAGCTTGATGCGATAGCCCAGCTTTCTGACTTCCTGCAGAAACTGGGGCAGATTCTCCTGCAGCAAGGGTTCCCCGCCGCTGATACACACACCATCCAGTATGTTTTTCCGATGCTCCAGAAAGGTCAGAATCTCCTGTGCCGTATACTGTCCCTGCGGCCTGGTTACCAGAAGATCGCTGTTCTGACAGAAAGGACAGCGAAAATTACAGCCACCGGTAAACACAGTACAGGCTACGTAGCCTGGATAATCCAGCAGAGTCAGCTTCTGCAATCCCTGCAAACACAGCATCGCTTCCGCCTCCTTTTTCCCTGAAACATTTTACACAGAATCCATTTACACAAAAAATTCTGTTAGAATTATATCATTTTTTCCGGCTATGTTCAAACCGACCGATCAACTGCCTCTGACTGGTCAGGAGGAATAGAATCCTTCTATAAAGCTGTTTTTTCTCTATCTAAAAATTTTTAATATTACTTCTTCTGTTTATTTTATGCATGTTTGTACTAGATTTAGTGCCTGTATCTGTAAAAAGTCCTTTTCTGCAACTAAATCTAGTATTGTTCCTACTGTGGGCGCATATATTTAACATTAACCTGTTTACGTTTTATCATGAGAAAGGAGGCCCCTATGCTGATCCTGCTGCTTTTGGAGACGGCGGCACTGCTGCTGTTCTGGTATTTCTGCTTCTGCCACAAGGCCTGGCAGAAGGGCTGGCTGGGACGCCTGCTGCTGTTTCTGGCACCGTTCAGCTTTGGCTGCCTGCTTCTGTGGCTGGATCTGCATTTTCTGCCTATGGATCTGCTGCGCCGCTGGCACGATGCCTTCTGCTGCTTCAGCACACTGTCAGCGCTGCTTCTGCTGCCCCAGTGGTATAAGATGATGTGGCTATCCCTTCTCGCCCTTCCGGTGCAGCGCATCTCCGACAGCGCCAAGCTGATGTTCACCATTCTGCTCTCTATGATCATGGTGCTGACCATCATTTTTTTCTTTGCGTTGTATTTTCTCTGGCTGGACAGTCTGACCGGCTACACCCAGGGGCTGCGCAGCACCTTTTTGAATTTTCAGCCAGTCCTGCTGGACTTTCCCACCGCTTTTTATTTCAGTTTTTCCTGTTATTTTGCGCTGGGCTTCGGTGCTTACTATCCTTATGGCCATTGGTTTTATCTGTTGGTGTTTTTAGAGTGTCTGATCGCTCTGGTGAATAACGGTATTATTATCATCTACGCCTACAATTTTCTGTTCAGCCGTAAATAAGTATGCAAATCTATGCTGCCCAAAACACAATAACGTTTCGTTATCAGGTTTTTAACCTGCCGGATGAGCGCTCCGCCAGCATACAAAGAGGAGGCAATCGTTTCTGCCTCCTCTTTGTATGCGTTTCTGCAGGCCGTTATCAGCTTTGCAGAATCTCCAGAATCTCCTCTTTGTTCAGGCTGGCCATAGAAACAGCCTGGCCTTCCAGCACCGAATTACTCAGCGCAATCTTACTCGCTTTCAGATCCTGTATTTTTTCTTCTATCGTATCTTTGGTGATCAACTGAAATACGGTAACGTTCTGTTTTTGGCCAATACGGTGCGCCCGGTCGGTGGCCTGCTCCTGCACGGCAGCATTCCACCACGGGTCCACATGGATGACCACATTGGCCGCAGTCAGGTTGAGGCCGGTACCGCCGGCTTTCAGCGAGATCAGAAATACATCGGCTTCATCGGTCTCGTTAAACTGCCGCACAAGACTGGCCCGTTTTTCTTTGCT
>CAMFFG010000110.1 GCA_945949655.1 uncultured Peptococcaceae bacterium | reverse complement strand
CGTACAGACAGGAGTTTTTATAAATAGAAAAGCAGGTGTATTTTCGGGAGCGTACTCCTTGAGATACACCTGCTTTTTTGCAGAGCAGCAGACAAATATTGTGCCTGTTTTATCTGCTATTTCAGTGTTTTTACCGTATAGCCTGCTTTCTGCACGGCCCGAATCAATGTGATATCATCGATAGCATGATCGCATTGGATGATCGCTTTTTTAGCAGCCACATCGACGCGGGCCGACACGCCGCTGATGCTGTTTAAGGCGTTTTCTACGCGCACATAGCAGTGCGGACAGGTCATGCCATCGATCTGCATGGTTTTTTTCATCGGGAATTCCTTCTTTCTGAATGGTATAGATCGCATGGTACAGTTTATTTTATTGTAAGCGTTTTTGCCGGTTTCTGCAAGAAAAACCACAGCAGAGGAAGAAGCAATGGGAAAAAGCGATAGAATTTTTCGGGAAATGGTTTACGGCGATAACGATATTATGCTAAAATCTGATATAGGTAAGGCAGTATTTTTAGGAATAAAATCAGGAAAAATGTAATAGAAAAGAGGGGTTTCCCATGATTTTAATCAAGGGTGGACGGGTGATGGATCCGGCTTCCGGCCGCGATGAAATTACCGATCTGATTTTAGATGGCGAGCATATTGCCCGTATTGGCTTTTTTATGCCGGGGCCTGAATTCGAAAAAATTATTCATGCGGAAGGTAAGATCGTGGCACCTGGTCTGGTAGATGTGCATGTGCATTTTCGGGATCCTGGTCTGAGCGACCTGGAAGATATTCAGAGTGGTACAGCGGCGGCGGTGGCAGGCGGCTTTACTACCGTTGTCTGTATGGCGAACACCAAGCCGGAAATGGATAATCCGGCGACACTGGAATATGTGCTGGAAAAAGCATCCCGTATGCCGATCCATGTATTGCAGGTGGCTTCTGTCACAGAAGGTCTGCAGGGACGGGAGCTGGTAGATATGGATGAGTTGTATGAGATTGGTGCGGTAGGGTTCAGTGATGATGGACATGCCATTGCAGATACTTCTGTTATGTTAAAAGCACTGGAAAAAGTGAAAGAACTGGATTGTCCCGTCAGCGTGCATGAAGAGGATGATGTCCTGATCGAGGTACACGGGATCAATCAGGGGCAGGTGTCGGAGCAGCTGGCTATGGGCGGTGCTTCTCATGCAGCGGAGGATGTGCTGGTGGCCAGAGACTGTATGCTGGCGCTGAAAACCGGAGCCAAACTGCACATTCAGCATGTATCGTCGGGGAATTCCGTGGAGATGGTACGCTTTGCCAAAAAGCTGGGCGCCCATGTGACCGCAGAGGCTACGCCGCATCATTTTACGCTGACTGAATCGGCTGTGCTGACCCACGGCTCCTATGCCAAAGTAAATCCGCCTTTGCGCACGGCTGCCGATAAAAAGAAAATTATTGAAGGCCTGCAGGACGATACTATCGATATTATTGCCACCGATCACGCACCGCACAGCGATGCCCGCAAAAAGAAGAAAACGCTGCAGCAGGCTTCCAGTGGTATGATCGGTCTGGAAACATCGCTGGCACTGGGCATCACCAAACTGGTGCATGAAGGCTATCTGCCCATGATGAAGCTGCTGGAAAAGATGACGATCAATCCGGCAAATCTGTATCAGCTGCCTGGCGGACGGCTGGAAGAAGGCGGCCCGGCCGATATTGTGATCTTTGACCCGGAAGAAAAATGGACGGTAAAAGAATTTTATTCCCGCTCTCACAATTCTCCTTTTGTTGGGGAACGGCTGACGGGAAGGGTGAAATATACCATCTGTAATGGCAACATTGTATATCAGGATGGCATGGATTGAACAAAAGAAGGAGGCGTAGGCAATGGCAACGGTACTGAAAAACGAAGCTGTGGGCAGTGGTTTTTATCTGCTGAAGGCTTCCGGCATGTATGATGCAAAAATGGGTCAGTTCTGTATGCTGCGGGCCTGGGATGCATATCCGGTGCTGTCTCGGCCCATCAGTATTTTTGACTGCGATGGGGAAGGAATCAGCTTTTTATACAAAGTGGTAGGTCAGGGGACAGAGCTGCTGGCGCAGCTGAAACCCGGCGATACCATTGATGTGCAGGGTCCTTATGGCAATGGTTTCCCTGCGGTAACGGGGAAGGTTGCTCTGGTAGGCGGCGGTATTGGCGTAGCGCCGCTGTACTACACGGCTAAGATGCTGAAAGCGCAGGGGAATCCGGTGGATCTCTATCTGGGCTTTACCGATGAAGCGCTACTGCAGCAGGAATACGAGGCTGTATGCGATGAACTGACTGTGAATATTGGCGGCTATATTACCGATGATATCAATCCGGCAGATTATGATTATATCATGACCTGCGGTCCACACATTATGATGCAGGTGCTGGCGGATAAAGTAAAGGGAACAGCTGCTCAGCTGTATGTATCCATGGAAAACCGGATGGGCTGCGGTGTGGGCGCGTGCCTGGTGTGCAGCTGCAAGACCACAGGCGGCAATAAAAAAGTCTGCAAGGACGGGCCGGTATTCAAAGCAGAGGAGGTGTTCGGCAATGTGTAGACTGGCAGTGGATTTTGCAGGGGTAGCTTTTAAAAATCCTGTGGTGATGGCCTCTGGCACGTTTGGCTTTGGCCGCGAATACAACGATCTGTTCCCCATTGAAAAACTGGGTGGTATTTCGTCAAAAGGGCTGACGCTGCATGCCCGCAGCGGCAACGAAGGGATCCGTATCTGGGAAACACCTTCTGGCATTATGAACAGCGTAGGGTTGGAAAATCCCGGCGTGGAAGGCTTTATCCACAGAGATCTGGACTGGGTCAACAGCCTTGATCTGGTCAATATCGTCAATGTGGGCGGCCACAGTATGGAGGATTACATCCAGGCGGTAGAACGGCTCAATGCGGAACAGCTGGATATTCTGGAGCTGAATATTTCCTGCCCCAACGTAAAGCAGGGCGGTATGAATTTTGGCGTAAAAACAGATATGGCCGCCGAAGTGGTGCGCACCATACGCGGTATCTGCAAACACAAACTGGTGGTAAAGCTGTCTCCCAATGCGGAAAACATTGTGGATCTGGCCAAAGCCTGCGAGGCAGAAGGAGCCGACGGCATTTCTCTGGTCAATACATTCCTGGCTATGGCCATCGATATCAAAAAGCGGCAGCCCGTATTTAACAACGGCTATGCCGGTTTATCGGGCCCAGCCATCAAGCCCATTGCATTGCGCATGGTGCATCAGGTGAGCCATGCTGTGCAGGTGCCGGTGATGGGTTTAGGCGGCATCAGCACCTGGCAGGATGCCATTGAATTTATTATGGCTGGCGCCACCGTGATCCAGATCGGTACCGCCACCTTTATGAAACCGGATAAAGCGCTGGATATCATCGCTGGTATGGAACGATACTGCGAAGAAAACAGCATTGCAAATATTTCGGAAATCAGAGGTATTGTGTAACAATTAAATATAGCCGAGACAGAAACTTCCCGTGCGGATAGCAGAAATGCTATCTGCGCGGGATTTTTTTGCGGCAATTTGTGATACAAAATACTTGATTATATAAATTATTTATAAGCGGATATAAAATTGTAGGAATTGTTAAAAGGTGCATATATATCATATAATCCATTTATACAAAAGATAAGCGCTTATTTGGAAGTATGGAATTATGAAAAATTGAATGATTAAAGGTGGTTTAGATTATGAAAACAGCTTCTTCTACAGATCGATTACAATTTGGATGTTCACCAGCTTATGTTGTGAATAGCATCATTACACTGGCAATTATGATTGGATTTAAATATATTGTACCGGCGGTAGATCCGTTGACACCATTGGGTGTAGAGATTCTTGGTATCTTTCTGGGTACTTTATATGGATGGCTTGTGGTAGGCGATGTGGTTTGGCCTAGCGTTGCATGTATGATTTTTCTGGGACTCAGCGAGTACACAACTGTCACGAAGGCTTTTGCCAGTGGTTTTGGTAATAACACCGTACTGTTAATGTTATTCTTTTTTCTATTTACCAATATCATTAACTCAGCAGGCATTATTGAGTATATTGCACAATGGATCGCTACCAGAAAGTTTGCCTATGGAAAACCCTGGATGCTGTCTTTGCTGCTGATGATCGCGGCAATTGTTTCATTCTTTATGGTATCTGCAACAGCAGCCTGTCTGGTCATGTTTCCAGTAATTAAAAGTATTTCGTTGCTTTACGGCTTTAAACCGGGTGATAAATGGCCAATGCTGATGATGGGTGGTCTGGTTTATGTGGGCAGTACCAGTTATCTGATTTTACCGTATAAATCGCTTCCCCTGATTGTATTTGCCAGCTATGAAAGCACAACCGGAGAAACAATTGCTTATGGTCCATACATGTTTGTAATTTTTGTCTCTACCGTTGTAGCTTTAGCTTTGTTCCTGCTGGCCTGCAAATTTATTTTTAAACCGGATGTATCGAAGATCAGCAATTGTAACATTAGCTTTGATAAAAAGATGGAATTAAATGCACATCAGAAATTTGTATTTGGATACTTTTTAGTAGTACTGGCTTTGTTAATTATTCCGAATGTACTGCCTGCTTCTCTGGGGCTCGTGAAAACATTAAAAGCGATTGGGAACACGGGCATTCTAGCCATTGCGGTTGTATTCTATGTAGCCTGCCAGTTTAAAGAAGGCCTGACTACGATGAATCAAGTGTTTGCGAAAAATATTTCCTGGAATATTATCTTCCTGTTAGCTGCAGCCATGTCCATTTCTGGTGCATTTACGGCGGAAGAAACAGGGATTTCTCCATGGATGTCATCGATTGTAACACCGCTGGTAGAAGGACAGAGTCCATTTGTATTTATCATTTTAGTTTGTGTGATCAGTTGTATTCTTACCAATCTGGCGAACAACCAGGCGGTATGCGCAATCTTTACACCGATCATTTTATCGATTGGGATGGCCTTCGGTGCTAATCTGCCAACACTGGTTGCCTGCATGATGGCTGCCTGCAACGTTGGTATGATCACACCACCTGCAAGTGCCACTGGTGCCTTACTGCATGGGGACAAAGAGTGGGTACCAGGCAAATCCGCTTATACCTACGGCTTGATTTACAGCGTATTCAACTTATTTAATGCAATTTTTGTAATTTACCCATTGGGCTGCTTGTTGATGTAACAGAAAATAAAAGAACGAATCGTTCTGAAACAATTCGTTCTTTTATAACTGGCATATAAAAATGGATTCAGGTTATAAATTTTACTATATAACACACT
>CAMFFG010000109.1 GCA_945949655.1 uncultured Peptococcaceae bacterium | reverse complement strand
ATAGGCCAGGCATGTCCGTTCCCCGTACTGGCTCTCCATACGCGCTGCAATATTCTGATAAGCGCCCGCCCCGGCCAGCAATACCGATAAAACTGCCGCAGAAAACACGCAGAATAGCACCAGCAGACATATGGCATCCGTCCTGCCACTAGAACTTTCTATTTTTCTCATCCGCTATCTCTCCATCACCGTCAGTTCCGGCATAATATTCTCTGCAAAAATTTCATAATGGACAATATATTTTTTGCCATCGATCTGCAGGCCATACTGCTGCTCCAGATAGGCAACATTGGGCGGATAACGCCCCTCCAGTGCATAGCAGCTTACCACTGCCCGCCGCAGGCATTCCTCTGTCATGCGCAGGCCTTCCGTCCGACTCTGTTCTGACGCATCCTGAAACCCGTATAACATCATAATCATAACCGCAATAAAAAGCAGCAGGGAGCCTGCGTTTGCCTTCAACCAGTTCATAATCCACGCTCCTTAACCGACCGCCGATAAAATATTCATCAACGGCAGCATAACAGATAACAGGATCAGTCCCACCAGCATCGACATCACAATAACCAACGTGGGTTCGATCCGGTTCAGCAGGCCTTCAATCTGATCGTCCACCTGTTCCGCACAGCGGCGGGCCACTTCCTGCATCACTGTGTCAATGGTTCCGGCCCGGAACCCCACATCCAGCATCCGGCAGTACAACGGCACAAACAGACCACTGATCTGACTGGCCTCGGCAAAACTTTTGCTCTCCAGCAGCATCAGCCGCTTACACTGCTCTATGTTTCCCTGCATCGCCGGGCTATCCACCAGACGCATTGCCATATCCAGTGAATCATTGATATCCATACCGCTGGACAGTGTCAGAACCAGCGCATCGGCCAGTCGCGAGGACGCGATCAGCCTGCTGGTATGCCAGTTGGCACTGATCTGCTGCAGCCAGCTTGCAAACCGCATTTTACAGCGGGGCTCCTGCAGCAGCAGTACACCTATAACGGCCAGTAAAGCCAGCACGGCCAGAAGTCCCAGGCCATAACGGCCCAGGATCTGCCCAATCTGCATTAGAAGCTGCGCCACGGGAGACAACTGCGCTCCCAGCTGTGCAAACACATCCTGGAAAATAGGCAGCACTTTGATCAACAGTACCAAAACCACAAACAGCATCATCACCAGCAGCACCGATGGATACAGCACCGCATTGCGAATGCTTTTCTGCAGCTGCTCCAGCCGTTCATAATAACCGGATAACGCATAAAACACATCCTCCAGATGGCCGGTCTTCTGCCCGATCTCCACCATTTCTATAACATAAACAGGGAAACCGCCTGCAGCGCGCATCGCAGCTGCAATCGGTTCCCCTGCCTGTAATTGCTGATAAAAACGCTCCAGAAGGATATGACGGCGCTGCTCCACTTCATCATCACAAAGCAGCGCGACACCTTCGTCAAAAGGAATTCCCGCCCGGATAATCAGATACATCTCCATACAAAAGGCAGAGATATAGGGTGCATCCAACAACTTTGTTTTCATAAAACTCACCTCATCCTCTATCCGTTTCGCCAATTCTTACTTTTTAGTATACATACCTGGCACTGTAGTTTTTCCCGTTTCCGATATATTCCATGATCTGCTTGCTCTGATTGGCACAGGAGGCAAATGTGGGATCCATCAGCTTCCAGGTCGTCCCGTCAAAGAAGATGATACCTTCCACCCAGCCTTTTTCCGGAATATACGTGTTGATCCAGGCGTGATACACATCGCCTGTATACCCCACCACCAGTTTGGTCGGGATCCCCTGGCTGCGCAACATGGCTGTCATCAGGGAGGCATAATCAAAGCAGATTCCCTTTTTCGCCGCCAGCACCTTGTCCACATCGGGCAGATAACCACTCTGCACCGTTTTTGCTTTTTCCTTATCATAGGTCAGATTGGTAACTACAAATTCATAAATGGCCGCGATCTTTTCCAGGTCATTTTTTTTACCTTTTGTCAGTTCCGTTGCTTTTTTTACCGCCTGACTGTCTGCTGTAAAGTTTACATACTGATTTGACCGCAGAAACGGCGCAAAAGAATCGGTCAGCATAACCGTGACCGGTGTACGGAACACCAGCGCATACTTATTGCCCGTTGTGTTTTCATATACGCCAACGGTATATTTTCCATTCCCATCTGGCAATGGGAAAGTCTCATAGTTTCCATTTCTGTTCAGGTCATAGGTGTACACAATGCCGCTGGGCCCGGTAACCCGTACTTTCAACCGGCTTTTTGCTGTTCCATTGTATGCAACCATAATATAGCCATCCCCGGCATTGGAAGCATCCACTTTCGCTTTTTCATTCGAATATACGATCACACCGCTGGCCACCACTGGCAATACCTCTGCGGCCACTGGCGCTGCCATGACAATCAGAAACACCAGACACAATAAAATACTGATTCCTTTTTTATATCTGTTTCCCATCATAAACCTCCTGCTAAAACAAATTGTTACAAACACATATAATCCTCCAAAAGAATTATATCATTTGTAACAATTATTGCAAAGCATTTCAGTTATATTTTTTGAGTTAATGGCTGCATTTTATAGGTTACTGTAACTTTTGTGTACGGATTATTGATTCTGAAATTATGCAGGATCCGTTTGAGCACCATTTCACAGTTTTCCATGCTGATGGTCGGCAGCAAAATCAGAT
Organism: uncultured Peptococcaceae bacterium; assembly: GCA_945949655.1. GTDB lineage: Bacteria > Bacillota > Peptococcia > Peptococcales > Peptococcaceae > UBA7185. The sequence goes on along the minus strand of CAMFFG010000109.1, from coordinate 2,587 downwards.
ACTGCGATACGCTGTAACGGGTAAAGACATCTCCCCGCCGTAGGGAGTATTGGATGGCATTGCGCAGCTGCCCCATGGCTGCATTCTGATGTTTTTTATTCTCTACCATCTGATTGTTTCCATCGGTCACCGACATCAGACACAGATAAATGGACTGGCCGCTGCGGCTGGCCGCCCGACATTCCAGATGATAGATTTCTTTAAATAAAGAATATTCACAATAAAACGCGCCGCCGCGTCCCTCTTCTTCCTGCAGACTGTCCCGGATCACGCTCAGATCCACCTCCACACCGTTGGTGGTCTTGATGATCTCCTTGTAAAGGTCCGTCAGCTCGTCGGACAGATTAATGCCAAACTCACTGTAAAACAGATCGATCACATATTCATAGTGCGTCAGCGCGGCCTGCTGCGCGCCTGTAACCAGCATGGCTTTCATCAGCTCATAATGCAGCGATTCCTCATAGGGATAAATGGAAACAGCCTGCTGGCACACTGTGATCACATCGTAAGGACGATCCTGCTCTTTCAGCAGATCCACACAGGCATGCACCACCCGCAGATACTCAGAATGATAATAGGTATGAATGGGAATCACCCACGGCTCCATAGCAGATTTCGGCAGAAAATCTCCTTTATAATACTCCAGTGCACTCAGATAATATGTGATCTTCTGCTGCACGTCTGTCTCTTCATCCCCCAGGGCACACAGTGATACAAACTGGTCGGTATCGATTACAAAATCCAGTTTGGTATTCCACGCATAGATGCCTTTGTTATACATGATCATTTCCTTGCCGGGAACAAAATGCAACTCATCCAGCATATTGCGCACACGGTGCAACAGGGTTTTCAGGGTGTTGGCAGGATTCTCTGTGAACTCATCCCCCCACAACAGCTCAATCAGCTCATTCTGGGTAATCTCTTTATCCCGAAACGTGATCAGATATTCTAAAATCAGCCAGAGTTTATGAGATCGGCTTTTCTGATAATCAATCACGTTTCCGTTATACTCCAGAGCAAACCCACCCAGCATATTGATCTGCAATTGATTTTCCATATTGATCGCACTCCCTCCATCTGAATTACTACCTGCCGTAATATTATTTATTATATAATACCAAATTTTTGGAAAGTATCAAGCGTTTTATTAAAAATTCTTTTATAAAAATTCTCTTTTATATTGTTGCAGCAGCTGCAATAATCTGCCTTGCTCCTGTAATCCCTCCAGCCTGTTTTTAAGACCTGCTGCGCTGATACAGAATTTCTCAATCTTGACAAGCTCGCTGTTTCCTGCTACAATTGAGACTGTTCTGGAGGGGTGTCCGAGCGGTTTAAGGAGGCGGTCTTGAAAACCGTTGAACTCTTGCCGGGTTCCGTGGGTTCGAATCCCACCCTCTCCGCCACTTTTTCAAAAATTTTTAAAAAAAGTGCTGGACATTTCTGCAGTGGCGTGTTATACTTAACGAGTTGGTACGAGGAGAGATGGCCGAGAGGCCGAAGGCGCTCCCCTGCTAAGGGAGTATGCGGGTCAAACTGCATCGTGGGTTCAAATCCCACTCTCTCCGTCATATATGCGCCAGTAGCTCAGTTGGATAGAGTGTATGGCTACGAACCATAAGGTCGGGGGTTCGAATCCCTCCTGGCGCATCAAGCTGTATTTCTAAAATGGAAATACAGCTTTTTTTGTTGCAAGCTGCTTTTTTCGGATATATTTAAAATCATTACGTTTATACTGCAAAAACATTACAGAAAGGATGAGCGCTATGCTTCTGCTTTCCGCCACCGATTTATGTAAAACCCATGGTCTGAAGACCCTCTTTGACCATATCTCCATCAATATCGACAGCGCCGATAAGATCGGCCTGCTGGGCATCAACGGCACCGGCAAATCTACACTGCTTCGTATTCTGGCCGGGCTGATGCAGGCCGACCAGGGCGAGATACAGACATCCAATCAGCTGGTTCTGGAATATCTGCCCCAGCATCCCGACTTTGACGAGGACGCCACCGTACTGCAGCAGATCTTTCGTGGCGAGTCGCCCTTTATGAAGGTGCTGCGCAGTTACGAGCAGACGCTGGATGCGCTGGAACAAAACCCGGAAGATCCTGTTCTCACCCAGCAGTTGTTAGATCTAAGCGCCCAGATGGACGAGCAGAATGCCTGGCAGCTTGAGAGCGAAGCCAAAGCTATCTTAAACAAGCTGGGCATTCACAATGTTTCGGCCCCGGTCCGTTCGCTTTCCGGCGGTCAGCGCAAGCGCGTGGCACTGGCCGGTGTGCTGATCCGCCCCTGCAATCTGCTGATTCTGGACGAGCCCACCAACCATCTGGACAATGAGGCCATAGAATTTCTGGAACAGCACTTGAAAACCAAAAACTGCGCGCTGCTGATGGTGACCCATGACCGCTATTTTCTGGACCGGGTCACCAACCGTATTCTGGAACTGTCCAATGCCAGGCTGTATGCCTACGAGGGCAACTATGAGACCTTTCTGGAGCTGAAGACCCAGCGGGAAGAAGCGCAGCGCCGCACGCAGGAAAAAGCGCACGCCTTGTACAAGCAGGAGCTGGCCTGGATGCGCAAAGG
>CAMFFG010000108.1 GCA_945949655.1 uncultured Peptococcaceae bacterium | reverse complement strand
CCCGCACGCCAAAATCGTTCAGCGTTTTCTCCAGCCGCTCCACATTGTTCATGATCTCGCCCATGTTTTTTCCGCCGCCGGCAGCGTTGTTTTCATCCAGAAGATCAATGGATGGTAACTGATAGCCCTCCACCACTGGTGTTTCCGGTATCAGTTCTGCAATCTCTGCCGCTGGCTCTGTTTTCACTATATCCGTTTCTGCCTCTGCCTGCTGCGGCGGTTGGGCTGCAACAGGCTGATCTGTTTTTTCTTGTTTCCTTGTTTTTTTCGCTGGACCGGCATCGGCAGTTCCGGCTGCCTGTTCCGATTGTTTCACCTGCCGCTTTTCTAACAGCTGATGAAAGTCTTCCACCGAATCGGCAATCAGATAGGGCTGTTCCACCAATGGCTCCCGCGGACTTAACCCTGTGCGCGGTTCCTGTTCGTCCAGCGCTTTATGGATCTCCACCAGACTGTTTAAAATCACCGGTTTTTCTTTGGGGATCACCACATATTCTGCGCCACTGTAATGGGGCCGCTGCTGCTCCGCTGGCGCTGATGGTTCCTCCTCCACAAAAAAGTTTTTCAGCCGTCCCAGCTTGGTGCGTTTTTTACTGGCCGCTGGTTCCGCCATGGCCGGTTCCTGCTGCACCGGTACCGCCTTGCGGGGCGCTTCTTCTTTTGCTGATGTCTTTGCTTTCGCCGGTGTGTCTGCTTTTGCCTGTGCTTTTGTTTTTTTCTTCTGCTCCGGTACGACCGGTTCTTCCGCAAAATCTTCTTCCTCTTCCTCAATAAAAATAAAATCCAGCAAGGTTTCCTTTACCCGGGTCATACTCTGCCGCACTGCAGCCAGGAAATCCTCGCCATGGCCAAACACCGCCCCCTGGGCGATCAGCACAACAGCAATGATGGCAATGCAGAACAGTACAATATAAGCACCCACATTGCCCAGCGCCTTCTGCAGCACCAGCGACAGCGCCGCACCGATGACACCTCCGCCGTTGCCATTCAGCCCCAGCAGCAGATCATCTTTCACATCCACATAGGTGATGTTCATGTGCAGGGTAGCCAGCACCACCAGCCCCGCCATAACACCGCCAGCCACCTGCATCTGCGATAACTGTCTGCCGGAAAGCAGACAAAGACCACTCAGGCAGAACAAAAAAGGAAACAGTACAATGCCTTTCCCCATCAGGCCGTGCATCAGCAGATACAGCAGGCCGCCCAGAAAGCCCATTTTTTCCTGCAGGAGACTGCTGTAAGCAGCCAGGTCCATACCGGTGGCATCCGGTGCCTGCACTATGATCCAGCCACAATAAAGCGTGAAGGCCAGCAGAATGATCCCCAGCAGCACATGGGTCACATTCATACCGGGCTCTTTTTCTATCTTCTTTGTCTTACTCATGTTCTCACCTCAGACAACTAATATTCAGGAATTTTTATTATACCATTATCCGCCTCTAAAAGAAAGCAAATGTTCTGAAAAATCACAGATCCATACTGCCTGCCCATAAAGGCGAAAGGCAGGGGATTTCCTGCACACGTCCCCTGCCACCCTGCATCACTTTGTACTACCGGCCACGATGCTTTTTCTTTTTCTTCTGCTGCCGCAATTCATATTGCAGCCGCTGTTGTTCCTGCCGCTGCAATTTCTGTCTTGTCTGGCGCACAATGCCATTCTGCTCCTGCTGCAGTTTCAAAGCCTGTTGCGCTTTTGTGCCCGTGGCTTCTGGCCGCTGCAGCTGCCGCCGGATCTCCCGCTGCCGCCGTTTTGGATTGCGGATCTGTTCTGCCGTTTTCTCCGGCTGCACCAATGGACTGAACCGCAGCCGGGAAAACGACCGCTGCAGCCACTGATACACCATGACATCAGAAGGCTCCGCGCCAAACACCGTGCGGCAGACCTGATAGCCACCAGCATCGGTGCGCGCGTAAATTCCTACCCAGAACGGCTCTGCAAACAGTATGGTCAGCTCCGCTGTCACCTGTTCCAAAGCAATCCCTCCTTTCTGGATCTTACGCAAAGAAGGGACAACCAAGGAGGCAGGTTACTGATTCCGTAGGAACGCCCGGACTACCAACCGGACCGTGTTTTTATCTCTGCCCTGTTATTATAACAAATCATGCGGCACCGGTACAAGCCCGTACCGGAATGCAGCAAAAGAAAAATGCTCCACTGCATCTGCAATGAAGCATTTTATCCGAATACGCCTGATTGGAATCGAACCAACGCACCTGGCTCCGGAGGCCAGTGCTCTATCCACTGAGCTACAGGCGCAAACTACCTTTAATATAATACTCGAAATTCAATCATTTGTAAAGTCTTTCTTGGCCTTTTTGAAAAATTCTTTTTCCGTAACACTGTATTTATAAAAGATCCATTCTTTGCAAAGGGGAAAGGCGATGAATTTTTCAGTCTTCAGCAGAACAAAAGTTTGCATTTCATGCTGTTTTATTATATAATATGAATACATATGAAATTTGCATTTCACTTTCATCTACAAGGAGCGTACTGTATGAGAACAAAAGAAAGAGGACTCAGCAAACGACAGGCTGAAATTTTAGAGTATATCATCCGGCAGATCAATCTTAAAGGCTATCCCCCATCGGTAAGGGAGATCGGCGAAGCAGTAGGTCTGCAGTCCAGTTCCACTGTGCACAACCACCTGACCCAGCTGGAAGAGAAGGGCTATATCCGCCGCGACCCAACCAAACCGAGAGCCATCATGATCTTAAAAACCAATGACGAGATGGATGCCTTTTATGAAGAGGAAAAGCCTTTTGATGAAATGATCAATGTACCCATTATCGGTACTGTGGCCGCTGGTACACCCATTCTGGCCAGTCAGAATGTGGAGGACACCATCACCTTTCCCATGCATCTGATCCGCAACAACAATTCTTTTATGTTGCGTGTAAAAGGCGACAGTATGATCAATGCCGGTATTTTTGACGGGGATCTGCTCATCGTCACACCGCAGAAGGTGGCCAACAACGGCGACATTGTGGTAGCTGTGATCGGCGAGGAAGCTACGGTAAAAACATTTTACCGGGAGAAAGGCCGGATCCGTCTGCAGCCGGAAAACGACGCTATGGATCCCATCTATGTGACGGAGGTTGAGCTGGCCGGTAAGGTAACCGGGCTGTTCCGCACCCTGCACTAGCTCCTGCACAAAACAAATAAAAACAGACTGTGCGCCAGCGTTTTGCCGTTTCTGGTCACAGTCTGTTTTTTGTGGTCTTTCGTTCGTTGCCTTTCGTTACGGCCTTCTGTTAAAAGGTTAAGATACCCAGATGCTCCAGCAGGATCTTGCAGCCCATCAGAATTAAAAGGATCCCACCGGTCAGCTCCGCTTTCGATTTGTAGCGCATCCCGAAAACATGTCCAATTTTAATGCCCATCGCAGAGAACAAAAAGGTGATGCAGCCAATAAACAGCACCGCCGCCACGATATCCACCTGCAGAAATGCAAAGGTAACGCCCATGGCCAGTGCATCAATACTGGTGGCCACCGCCAGGACCAGCATGGCCTTCACAGAGAAATCATCGTCCAGTTCCTCCGCTTCTCCCCGGGACTCCTGGATCATCTTGCCGCCGATGCATAGCAGCAGCACAAAAGCGATCCAATGATCGATGCTGGTAATAAACTGTTCAAACTGCACACCCAGCAGATACCCCAGCGCAGGCATCAGCGCCTGAAAGCCGCCAAAATAGGCACCGGCCAGCAGCACATGTTTCCAGTGCAGCCGCTGCACGGAAAGTCCTTTACATATAGAAACCGCAAAGGCGTCCATAGACAACCCCACCGCAATCAAAAATAATTCCCAGATACGCATACCGTCCACTCCTTGTTTCAACTGTATTTTTTCCTGAAATCATTGTTTGCATAACAGACAGCCTGCAGATATAAAAAAAGAGACCGATCCATTACAGCGCAAAACCGTAATGGATAAGTCTCGTCATTTCAAACAAAGCCAGATCGTCCATGCAATCAGTATGTTGACTTCGTTACACCCAAAGTGCCAACTACTCCCTTATCTTATCTGGTATTATAAAAGATGAAGTGCACCACGTCAAGTAAAAATTCTGCTACAGCGCCAGACCATTGCCCAGACACTTCCATCAATAAAAGCATGCTGTTTTTTTCATACTAAGAAAGCAGGATAGAAAGCAAGACAGAACGCAGGACAGAAAGCTGAAGAAAAAAGAAGGAGATGATTCCATGAAAAAAATCAACGATGATCCGCAGAAATACCGCTATGATCTAAACAATGCCAGTTCTTACGGAGACTGTACCGGGCTGATCCCGGTGCCGCCCCAGTCTGACGAGGAGCGGGCCGCCTACAACGCCATCTATCACTTTGGCCTTCCCGAGATCGATAAAGACCAGGCTGGCCGGGAGCCCTGACAAAAAAGCACGTTCAGACCGCCACAGACGGTGAAACGTGCTTTTCTCATGATCAGTATTTACGGTTTGGATTTTTGGGGAACCAACCTTTTTCCACACGCTTGCGCTGTTCTTTCAGCTCCCCGATGCTCCACAGAAAGGCACCCCCCAACGCACCCAGCAGAGACGAGCCGACGGTATTCTGCACCAGAAGCGAACCAGCAATGCTGATCAGCCCGCCCACCAAAAATACCGGCCACACCTTATCGGAAAAATAATATTCACATTTGATCACAATTGGATGGAAAATGCCGATCATAAAAAATACTGCCACGCTGATAATCAAGCCAAGAAAATTCATGATAGATTACTCCTTATTTCATGTCCATTGATTCTTTGATTCATTTATCGTAGTATAACATGAAACAAATTTGGGGGATAGCCAAAATAGCGCAAATAAGATATATTAATTATAGAATTCTTTCAATCAGGAGGCATGTCGCTGTGATTTCATATCTATTGTTTGATTTAGACGGGACCTTGACCAATCCCAAGGAAGGCATCACCAAGTGTGTCCAGTACGCGCTGCGCCATTTCCAGATCGACGAACCGGATCTGGACAAACTGATCCCTTTTATCGGCCCGCCGCTGCGCCAGTCTTTTATGGACTTCTACGGCTTTGACGAAGCGCAGGCCACCCTGGCCGTAGCCAAATACCGGGAACGGTTCAGCACGGTAGGGCTTTTTGAGAATTTCCCCTACCCGGGCATTGCCGCTATGCTGCAGCAGTTACAGCAGCAGGGCAAAATCATGGCGGTGGCTTCCTCCAAACCGACCATCTTTGTCCGACAGATCTTAGAGAAATTTGAACTGGCTCCGTATTTTCAGGTGATCGAAGGCAGCAATCTAGACGGCAGCCGGGTAGAAAAAA
>CAMFFG010000107.1 GCA_945949655.1 uncultured Peptococcaceae bacterium | reverse complement strand
TATTGTTTGTGTTCCTGATGATCGTATATCTGCCGATGATTTTCCCGGCGTTGATTATTTAAAAGCATAAAGCGCGGCGAGAGCTGTTTATCGGGCAAAGGTTCCGGATAAGCAGCTCTTTTATTATGACAGAATATGTTTTGAATCTCTGCTTGAAAAACAGCGATAAATGCGGTACCATATCAAAGAATATACGGAATGTATGGAGAGAGGAGCTGTCTGATTTGACAGAGAAAAAAATTGTTGGATTTCATACGCTGGGCTGCAAAGTGAACCAGAGCGAGACAGAAGCCATGACAGCGCTATTCCTGGAAAAAGGTTATCAGCTGGGCGATTTTGAGGATTATTGTGATGTGTATGTTATCAACACCTGCACGGTCACCCATGCCGGTGATCGCAAATCGCGACAGATGATCCGTAGGGCCAAACATATCAATCCGCAGGCGATTGTGGTGGTAACGGGCTGTTATGCCCAGACCTCGCCGGAAGATGTGGCGGCCATCGACGATGTGGATATTATTCTGGGCACCAATAAACGGCATCAGATCGTTGATCTGATCGAACAGTTTGACGGGCACAGACAGCAGCTGGTGGATGCCAAAGATACACTGACTGATTTTGAGGAAATCACCATGGAGCGGGTCATACAGAAAGCCCGCGCTTATCTGAAGGTACAGGATGGCTGTGAACAGTTCTGCACCTACTGTATTATCCCTTATGCCCGTGGTCCGCTGCGCAGCCGCAGCATGGAAAATACCCTGCAGGAGGCCAAAAAACTGGAGCAGGCGGGGTTTCGAGAAATCATCCTGACGGGAATTCATCTGGGCGCTTACGGCAAACCAGGTGAAGCAGAGGCAGAAGCAGGCGCGATACAGACCGTGACGCTGGCGGATCTGTGTGAAATGCTGCTGAAAGAAACATCCTTTGAGCGAATTCGCCTGAGTTCCATTGAACCTACAGAGGTGGATGAACATTTACTGCGTTTATTTGCGGAAAACCGCCGTATGTGCCGTCATTTACATCTGCCGTTGCAGGCTGGGGATGACAGTGTGCTGGCGGCGATGCATCGTCCTTATGATACAGAGCAGTATCGGCAGGAGATGGCGCGCATTCGTGCTGCTGTGCCTGATATCGCGCTCAGTACCGATTTAATGGTGGGGTTCCCCGGCGAAACGGAGGAGCAGTTTGCCAACAGCCTGCGATTTTGTGATGAGATCGCATTCAGCAGTATGCATATTTTTAAATATTCACCGCGGGAGGGTACACCGGCCGCAACCTACCCCAACCAGGTATCGAATGAAGCAAAAGATCTGCGCAGTAAACAGATGCAGGAAATAGCCGAAAAAAACATGCTACGCTATATGGAGCAGCATCTGGGCCAGACGGTAGAAGTACTGATCGAGGAGCAGCGGGCTGATGGTCTGTGGCTGGGACATACGGACAATTATCTGCATGTGGCGGTGGAAGGTGACTGCCAAAAAAATACGATGGTGCAGGTACAGTTGGATAAAATAGACGGAAAACTGGTCAAAGGAAAATTTATTAAATAATTTGTGTTTTGTATCTTGCTTTTCCAGCAGTTACTCTGTAAAATATTAAAAGGATTGTACAGGAGGTGAGACCAATGGATTGTATTTTTTGCAAAATTGCCAATAAAGAAATACCGTCTACCATTGTGTATGAAGACGAAGATGTTATTGCATTCCGGGATCTGAATCCGGAAGCGCCTGTACACATTCTGGTGATCCCGAAAAAGCACATTGCCAGTCTGAATGCTGCAACTGCTGAAGATCAGCAGCTGTTGGGGAAGGTTCTGTTAACCATTCAGAAGATTGCCGCTGAACAGGGTATTGCTGAAAAAGGCTATCGTGTTGTGACCAACTGTGGCGAACAGGGTGGTCAGACTGTCATGCATCTGCACTTCCATCTGATGGGCGGCAGAGAAATGCTGTGGCCAGCAGGATAAGTTCTTGATTATTTACAGAATATCTAGTATAATAACATAGATATTTTATTTGAAGGTCTCCTATAACAGTCGGGGAAGTTGCGGCTGTGTAGTATTGAGGGGAGGGAAGAACAGTGGGAGAAGTACATGTTGGCAAAACTGAATCTTTAGATAGTGCTCTTCGGAGATTTAAACGTTCCTGTCAGAAATCCGGCGTTTTAGCTGAATGCCGTAAACGCGAACATTATGAAAAACCAAGCGTAAGACGTAAAAAGAAATCTGAAGCAGCAAGAAAAAATAATAAGAGAAGATCTTTCTAATTTTTCTGTAACAGAAAGGGATACCGGGATAATCTGGTATCCCTTTTTTATTTGCTGGCTCTATTTGTTTGCGAAAAAGGTGAAATATCTGAAAAGTAGGGAGTTTCCGCAACTAAGACTGAGAATAAATCCACCCTATTTTTGGAGAATATTTGAAAATAAACAACAATTTCTGTTGAAATATGTTATAATAGAATCATCGAATATGTATACGGTATACAAAAAGCAAGCTGGCTGCAATAAAAAGAAAAGATGTGAAGATATTATGAAACAGAATAACAGCGTCATCATTGATTTTAAAAAAGCTGTACAGTCCTGTCAGAACCGGCAGACTGGTCTGCAATACGATTGCTATATGACCAGAGGAAGACTGTCAGGGCATTGTGATTTACTGATCAGCGAAAAAAGCATGCAGACTGCCGAATGGTTCTGTTTAAGCTTTGCACCGGATGGCCTGACCAGGCACAGTTATCTGCATCAGAGAAGCCGGATTCAGGAATGGATTACCCAGCGGGGCGGGATACAGATCACATATCTGCAGGCTATGGGACTGCTGGGCGATGCGGTGCGGCAGAACTATAAATATCGGCAGGATAATAACTGGATCCATAATCATATGTCTATCCATCTGCAGCGCATCTGGATGGATGAATATTACAATGACAGAAACAGCGATCTGGGCTGGATCCTCTGTAAACAGGATGCCATGGGAATTTTACAGATCTATCTGCGCGCAGTGGGAAACAAGGATGCAGCCCTGATTTATGACATGAGTGCAGAACGGGTGAAGAACCATGAAAAACGAGGTATGTATACTTTTTGCTGGAATCATGTGCTGGAAGATCTGACGATTTTTGATTTTAAGGTGGAGGAAATCATCCAGAATCGGGAAGCGGAAGATTATACTTTTTTCCTGACGGTATATGGCGCACAGGTAGATAACAGAGTATTGTCGGTGGATTTAAGCCTGCGGATCATTCTGGAGCAGGGCTATTTCCGCATTCTCCGGGAAAAGATACTGGAAGCGCGGCTGATCTATCGGGATTGTGCCAAAAAAGCGCTGTCTTAATGCAGTGGAACAGACAAAACCGGTGGAAGACATCCCGTTACGAAGTAAGCGTTATAACAGATAGATAAAAATACAAAAAGGACTGTGGCCAGCAGGTTGCGGTCCTTTTGCTGTGCCGGAAAATCGCCGTGGATGCAGGGAAAAAAACTATGCGTAAAGAAAAAATTATATTATAATAGGACTTATAGCAATACAGTTTATTAAGATCGAGAGGAATGACAATGGCGAGAATCAGGAAAAAATCAGCGGTGCCAGTTTATACGGTAGCGGTTATCTGGATCTTTTGGGCTACCTGCATGCCCATGTATAAAATCAGTCATTTTATCTGGCTGATCCTTTGGTCGTTTCTGGCCTACAAGCTGACAGGTCTTATCTGGCGCGGAAAATGGGTGGAAGTGGCTGATCCGGAGCCAGAGCTGGAGCTCACCGGCAATGCAGAGGTTGATGAACTGATGCTGCAGGGCCGTGAGGCCATCAGACAGATGCGGGCACTGAATGCAAAAATCAAGGATAAAAAGATCAGCCAGCAGATCGACCGCCTGGAAAACCTGTCTGACAGTATTTTTCAGCATGTGGCAAAAAATCCGGGCAAAATATCGCAGATCCGCAAGTTTATGAATTATTACCTGCCGACGACATTAAAGCTTTTAAATTCCTATGCGGAATTGTCGGAACAGACGGTGCGCGGGAAAAACATTACGGCCACAATGGCAAAGATCGAATCTATGATGGAAACGATTGTGGTGGCTTTTGAAAAACAGCTGGATAGTCTGTTTGGTGCAGAAGCGCTGGATATTTCTACAGATATTACTGTATTGGAAGGTATGCTGCAGCGGGAAGGTCTGACAGATGAACCAATAGGTGATATCAAACAATTTGTAAAATAAAAGGATGGATGAATCATGACCAATGGAATGCCCCAATTAACGCTAGAACCACAGCTGGGTGAAGCTGCTGTGGAGAAACAGAACGTCAAATCGGAACCGGAAAAGATGGATGAAACCATACTGACTGCTGAAGAACAGCAGGCTGTGGCAGAGTTCGCAAAACAGATCGATGTGACGAACGCCAACCAGGTGCTGATGTACGGTGCAGGTGCGCAGAAAAATATTGCTGATTTCTCAGAAAATGCGCTGAATAATGTGCGCACCAAAGACCTGGGAGAAGTGGGTGAAGCACTGTCCAGTCTGGTGGTGGAACTGAAAAATCTGGATTTTGACACCACAGAAGAAAAGAAAGGCTTTTTCAGTGGCTTGTTTAAAAAGGGGAAGAATCAGATCGATGAGCTGAAGGCCCAGTACAGCAAAGCAGAGGGAAATGTGGACCGCATCAGCGAAATGCTGGAGCAGCATCAGGTAGCACTGCTAAAAGATGTTGCCATGCTGGATGAAATGTATAATCTCAACCTGCAGTATTATAAAGAACTGACTATGTATATTATGGCTGGCCGTCAGAAGCTGGAACAGGTGCGTGCAGGAGAGCTGGAAAAACTGCGGGAAAAAGCAGCAGCCAGCGGCACAACCGAAGATGCGCAGGCTTATAATGATATGGTGAATATGTGCGACCGCTTTGAGAAAAAACTGCACGATCTGGAACTGAGCCGCATGGTCTCTATTCAGATGGGACCGCAGACCCGTTTGCTGCAGAATAACGATGCCATGATGATTGAAAAGATACAGTCCTCTCTGGTAAATACCATTCCACTGTGGAAAAGCCAGATGGTGCTGGCGCTTGGCATGGAAAATGCCCGCAAAGCAACAGCGGCACAGTCTGCTGTGTCAGAAATGACCAACGAACTGCTGAAGAAAAATGCCGAAATGCTGAAGCAGGGTTCGGTGGATATTGCCAGAGAAGCGGAACGCAGTATTATTGATATCGAAACGCTGCAGCATACCAATGAACAGCTGATTTCTACGCTGGATGAAGTGATGCAGATTCAGAAAGAAGGCGCACAGAAACGCCAGGAAGCGGAAACAGAGCTGCGCCGCATCGAAAGCGAA
>CAMFFG010000106.1 GCA_945949655.1 uncultured Peptococcaceae bacterium | reverse complement strand
GCCAAGCCCGCGACCGCCGATGTATTTTACCGCCATGTCCAGATCCAGAGGTTCTGTTTTGATGGTGCGTTCTGTTAGATTAACGCGCAAAACCTCCCCATTGTAAGAAGTAACCATAATAAAATCCCATCCTTTCTTGTTTCAGCCTGTGGCTGATATCCTTAAAATGAAATACAATAAGGGTAAGCAGTTTATCTATGGTTTCCTTTCCAAAAGGGAGGCTCCAGAATTTATTCTAAAACCCATTGGCTGTATGCCATATCATCAGAAGATAACTTAGGCAGTCCAGCTCGGGAACCAGAGTATGAAATTGTATATCTCTATTATGCAGTTTCTCTCTGTTTTTGTAAAGGGTTATTTTTGGATTTCTCTCTTTCCGCATTCCAAATTCACATACAAAAATACAGGCAAACCGCATAACCACACCGGTTTGCCTGTATTGAAAAAATTTTATGATACGGTTTATTCTTAAAAATACCTCCGTTTTTTAATCTGCTCTTAACCGTTTTATCAGCCCTGTGCCGGTTCATCGTACAGTTTTACGATAGTTTTTACTTCTGTTTCTGCATCGGTCTGTACATCAAACTGGAGCTCCGTTCCGGTCTCCATGGTTTCAAAGACTGCCACCATATCTTCATCGAAGAACTGGAATACCTGCGGTTCACCCTCCACTGTAATTTCTACACTGTGGCCGTCTGCCAGCCCCTGAAATTCTCCTACTAGCGTACCTACTTCCGCCTGCTGCTCTTCCTGCTGCGTCTGCTGTTGTTCCTCCTGTTTCTGACCGTTGTTTCCGCTGCAGCCACCCAGCAGCAGCCCGACGAATAACAACATTACCAGCAAGATTGACATATATTTTTTCATCATGATAAGCCTCGCTTTCCAAATTTTCTTGCAGACATCCGGTTGCTTCCCTGTCCGCCATTTCATTATACCATAAAGGTGCAATTAGAGAAAGGACCTGGCCTTCTCTGTACAGAATCTTCGGAAAATCCTGAACAAATCCACACAATCCAGCCATCACTCAATGACTGCGAAAACAACAGGCATAATAGCCCGCCTCATAGTCCAGTTCCTCCCGAGTCTTTTCCCCTTTCTTTTCCTGCATTGCTTCATCTGTAATAGGATTTTCCATCTCTGTCAGCTCATTCTGTCCCACAGGTTCTGCCTGCTGCTCTGCCCCGCCCGCTACGCGCTGCTCAGCCGCTTCATTTGCATGTTTCATTGTTATCACCCGATTTCACTTGTTATTCTTTATAGATCAAGTTATTTCACTGCGTGCTGTATGTCCGTTATTATTCTACTATATGTGCATCACAGCCGCAAGCCATATCCCTGCACTATAAAAATGCCTGTAGCTTACTCTCCTGCCTGCCATGCAGAAAAACGGCAGGCAAGCAATAAGTCTGAGGTTGCACGTGTCTACCAGACCTATTGGTTGAACGGCAAAAAAGTCTGAGGTTCGTGTATTTTTGTCTCAGACTTTTGTGGCTTTACCTCAGACCTGTCGGTGTTTTCGCAGAGGTATCGCATATATTTCACCCCTCTTTATGTCCGGCAGCTATCCGAAAAAGTGCAAAACAAAAACAGGAGCGACGCTGTTTCAGAATCACTCCTGTTTCAATCAATTTTTTGGACTGTATTTGCCAAAATTGCGGCACAGTTCCTCGTTGGTTTTACTGCGTTTCATCCCATCCAGCAGGGTCTCGGTGGCCTCTGCTGTATCCAGATTGCTGAACGCCTTACGCATCTGCCACACGGTGGACAGCTCTTTATCGGTTAAGAGCAGATCTTCTTTTCGTGTGCCGGAACGCTTGATATCCAGTGCCGGATAAATACGCCGCTCCGCCAGTTTGCGATCCAGAATCAACTCCATATTGCCGGTGCCCTTGAATTCTTCAAAGATGACTTCATCCATGCGGCTGCCGGTCTCAATCAGCGCGCTGGCCAGAATGGTCAGGCTGCCGCCTTCTTCCACGTTGCGGGCCGCGCCAAAAAACCGTTTTGGCTTATGCAGAGCGCTTGGATCCACCCCGCCGGATAACAGCCGTCCACTGGGCGGCATAACCAGATTGTACGCCCGCGCCAGCCGGGTAATACTGTCCAGCAGAATAATGACATCCTTTTTGGATTCCACCACACGCTTGGCCCGTTCCAGCGTCAGTTCCGCCACTTTCACGTGATTTTCCGGTGGCTCATCAAAGGTTGAGCTGATAACCTCCGCTTTTACCGAGCGCTCAATATCCGTCACTTCTTCCGGTCGCTCATCGATGAGCAGGATAATGATCTCCACTTCCGGATTATTGCGGGCAATGCTGTTGGCTACCTGCTTGATCAATTCGGTTTTCCCCGCTTTAGGCGGTGCTACGATCAGGCCGCGCTGTCCCTTGCCCAGCGGAGCCACCAGATCGATCATACGCATGGCATAAGCATCCGGGCTGGTCTCCAGCTTTAAGCGTTTCTGCGGATAAATAGGAGTCAGTCCATCAAAATGCAGCCTTTCCGGCGAGCGGGCAGGATCTTCGCCATTTACTTTTTCCACCCGCAGCAGACCGAAATACCGTTCGTTTTCTTTCGGCTTGCGGCTCCAGCCTTCCACCCTGTCCCCGCTGCGCAGATCGAATTTGCGGATCTGCGACTGAGACACGTAAATATCATCGTAACTGGGCGTATAGCCCAACGGCCGCAGAAAGCCAAAGCCTTCCGGCAAAATATCCAGAATGCCATTGGCCCACAACTGCCCTTCCCGCTCTTTCAGCGTGGATGTTTTTGCAATTTCAAAAATCAGTTCTGCTTTCCGCAGTTTGGAGTAGTAGGGGATCTCCAGCTCTCTGGCGATCCGGTATAGCTCCACCATGTTTTTTGCTTCTAATTCTTCTTGTTTGTACAGCAAACGGATTCCACCTTCAAAAAAGTTACCGGTTATTTGATCTTTACATAATCCGGTTTGCGGTCATAATCATGGTATGCTTCAATAAAACGAACCGTGCCGGTGACACCGCGCATCACAACCGTGTGCGTAACAGCATATTTATCGGTGAAGCGAACTCCATTGAGCATGTCTCCTTTGGTTACGCCGGTGGCCACAAAGCAGACATCGTCGGTGGACACCAGGTCATCCAGTGTTAATACTTTGTTGACATCGTCAATGCCCATTTCATGCACGCGGCGCACTTCTTCCTCTGTTTCCGGCGTCAGACGGCCCTGCATATCGCCGCCCATGCATTTGATAGCCGCTGCTGCGATCACACCTTCCGGCGCACCGCCTTTGCCCATCATCATGTCAATGCCTTCGGTACCAAAGCTGGTAGCGATAACTGGCGATACATCGCCGTCAGAGATAAATTTGCAGCTGGCGCCCAGCTTGCGGGCTGCATCCACAATATACTGATGCCGTTCCCGTTCCAGAAGAACGATGGTCAGGTCGCTGACATCCTTGCCCAGAGCCTTGGCAACATTGATCATATTTTCTTCCGGCGAGAGATTGATGTCAATGGCGCCTTTGGCTTTTGGACCAACCACGATCTTGTCCATATACATATCCGGTGCATGCAGCAGACCGCCCTTTTCGGCGATGGCCATAACAGCGATAGCACCATTCATGTTTTTGGCGGTCAGGTTGGTACCTTCCAGTGGATCCACAGCGATATCCACTTCGATGCCGCCTTTCCCTACTTTTTCACCGATATACAGCATAGGGGCTTCGTCCATTTCCCCTTCCCCGATCACAACGGTACCGCTGATCGGCACAGTATCAAACATTTTACGCATGGCTTCCACTGCTGCGCCATCGGCCAGATTTTTCTGCCCTTTGCCGATCCAGTGGGCGCAGTTGATTGCTGCTGCTTCTGTTACTCTGGCAAATTCCAATACTAAACTTCTATCCATAATGACAAGACCCTCCATTTGTATGTTTGCTGTTCTGTTTTATGCCATATCCTTGCCTGCTCACAAGCACAGGAACGGTTTGACAACTCACTTGCGATTTGCCCAGTCTGCCTCAAACTTGGCGATCCCCAGATCGGTCTGCGGGTGAGACACCATTTGTTTCAAAATCTTATACGGGATGGTTGCAATATCTGCACCGATCAGTGCGGCATCGGTCACCTGGCGCGGACTGCGCACACTGGCCACAATAATTTCTGTATCATAGCCAAAGTTGTCATAGATGGTGCGGATCTCTTCAATGAGCACCATGCCGTCCTGTCCGATATCATTCAGCCGGCCTACAAAAGGGCTGACAAAGGTGGCCCCTGCTCTTGCTGCCAGAATGGCCTGATTGGCCGAGAAACACAAGGTGGCATTTGTTTTGATTCCTTCTGCTTTCAGCTGCTTCATCACACCCAGACTTTCTGCGGTGATTGGCAGCTTGATAACGATATTTTCATGCAGAGCGGCCAGTTCCCGTGCTTCCAGCAGCATACCTTCTGCATCGCTACTCAGCACTTCCACACTGATGGGTCCGCCCACCAGTTCGCAGAAATATTTCACCCGCTCGATATAGTCGCCGCCTTCTTTGGCCACCAGCGACGGGTTAGTAGTAACGCCGCTGATAACGCCCATTTTCACTGCCTCTTCTACTTCAACCTGATTGGCTGTATCTAAAAACAATTTCATGATCTTCTGACGCCTCCAAAATAAAGTTATATCCCGCTGTATCCGGATTACAGGGCTTTTCCTTCCGAACCCAGCACATTTTTGATCTTATGCGCCACAACAGCTTTTACGTTGGCACGGCCCACTTTGAGATATTCACGGGGATCAAATGCTTCCGGTTTAGCAAAAAGCACCTGCCGCACACCGGCGGTCATAGCCAGGCGCAGGTCGGAATCGATATTGATTTTGCAGACTGCGCTCTTGGCCGCCTGACGCAGCATATCTTCCGGAATACCAATGGCATCGGCCAGGTTGCCGCCGTTTTCCTGAATGATCTTCACATATTCCTGCGATACGCTGGAAGCCCCATGCAGTACAATTGGGAAGCCCGGCAGCCGTTTTTCGATTTCTTCTAGAATATCAAAGCGCAGCATCGGTTTCTGGCCCGGTTTGAATTTGAATGCGCCGTGGCTGGTGCCAATGGCGATGGCCAGCGAATCAACGCCGGTACGGCTGACAAATTCCTCTACCTGATCCGGCTGGGTGTACTTGGCGTCTTCCGAACTCACATTAACATCATCTTCAATACCGGCCAGTTGGCCCAGCTCGCCTTCTACCACAACGCCATGGGCATGGGCATATTCCACTACCTGGCGGGTCAGAGCAATATTATCCGCAAAGGAATGCTTGGACCCATCTATCATAACAGAGGTAAATCCGGCACGCACCGCATCCTTGATCAGCTCCA
>CAMFFG010000105.1 GCA_945949655.1 uncultured Peptococcaceae bacterium | reverse complement strand
ACAGGATGGGCAGAACGGTCTATCATAAATTTAGCAAGAAAAATGTTTTAGTTGGAGGTTTGTACCATGAAAAATTTAGATTGGAGCAATATCGGTTTTGAGTACATGCAAACCGAGCAGCGCTATGTTTCAAATTACAAAGACGGAAGCTGGGATGAAGGCGGCCTGACTACAGATGCCAATGTTGTGATCAATGAATGTGCCGGCATTCTGCAGTATTGTCAGGAATGCTTTGAAGGGTTAAAAGCTTATCGCACAGAAGACGGCAGTATTGTAACCTTTCGGCCGGATCTAAACGCAGAACGGATGATGGATTCGGCAGCCCGTTTGGAAATGCCTCAATTTCCGAAGGAACGCTTCCTGGCAGCAGTCGATGCAGTGGTGAAAGCCAATGCGGACTGGGTACCGCCTTATGGCAGCGGCGCTACCTTTTATCTGCGTCCCTACATGTTTGCGTCTGGTCCGGTAATTGGCGTAAAACCGGCTGCGGAATATCAGTTCCGTATTTTCGGCACGCCGGTAGGGCCATATTTTAAAGGCGGCGTAAAACCGTTGACCCTGTGCGTCAGCGACTTTGACCGTGCTGCTCCACATGGGACAGGCCACATCAAGGCAGGCCTGAACTATGCCATGAGTCTGCATGCCCACAGCGTTGCTCATGCAGCCGGATATGATGAAAACATGTTCCTGGATCCTGCTACCCGCACCTATGTGGAAGAAACCGGCGGTGCCAATTTCCTGTTTATCACCAAGGACAATGAAGTGGTAACACCAAAATCTGATTCGATTCTGCCATCCATTACCCGCCGCTCTCTGGTATATGTAGCGGAACATTATCTGGGCCTGAAAGTAACCCAGCGGCCTGTTGCTCTGGCAGAACTGGCCGACTTTGCCGAATGTGGTCTGTGCGGTACTGCAGCCGTTATTTCTCCGGTTGGCAAAGTGGTAGACCATGGAAAAGAAATCTGCTTTGCCAGCGGTATGACCGAAATGGGTCCGATCACAAAAAAACTGTACGATACCCTGACCGGAATCCAGATGGGCCGTATCGAAGCGCCGGAAGGCTGGATTCGCAAGATTATGTAAATAAAAAAGAAACAATACAAAATATTGTTTCGATAAAAACAGAAACTGAGTCAAATAAAAAACCAGTGGTTCCGTTATGGAAATTCACTGGTTTTTGCTTTTGGTTATTTCTTTTCTTCCCAAAGTTCGCTTACCAGAGTAGAGCCCAGAATCAGCACAGCGCCCAGCGCACCCCACAGGCCGATGTCTTCGTGGAGCAGCGCAGCTGACAACAGAATGGCCACCACCGGGTCCATATAGCTGAACAGGGCGATGGTCTGCGCTTCTAGGCCGTCCATAGAGCCAAAGTAAAGCGCATAGGCGATGCCGGTGTGTAAAATACCCACCACCAGCAGCATGACTACCGCAAAGGGTGTAAAGGTGATAGCGGTCAGATCTTCGGTCAGCAGCGTGTAAGGCAGTACCACCAGGGCGGCAGCGCCTAATTGCATAATGGTTTTATCGTAGGCGGAAATATGGTGAATGAATTTGTTTAAGATCACCACGATGGCGTACATCAGAGCCGCACTTAGGCCCAGCAGAACACCTCGTAATTCCTGTATGCCACCAAAACCGCTCTGCAGAACACCAGATACCAACACCATGCCTGCCAGTGCCACAGCCACACAGATGGCCTTGCACGGCGTCAGCTTTTCCTGAAAGAAAAAGGGGGAGGCCATGATGACCAGCACCGGTGCCATATAATAACACAGCGTGGCTGTGGCCACAGTGGTGTACTGGTATGCCTCGAACAACAGAATCCAGTTGAAGCCGATGAGAGCACCGGAGATGACCAGAAATTTAAAATTGCGGCTGATGGCCTCCGCGGATAACCGCTGCCGTTTGATCACCAGCAGCAAAAACAGCAGAAACAGTGTGCCGATGGTACCCCGGGCCAGTGCCAGCACACTGGAAGGCAGCGGGATATACCGGCGGAAAATGCCGATGGTGCCAAAAATGCTCATAGCCAGAATATAAAATTGTTTTGCGTGATCGCGCATGCTGTCATCCCCTTATGGTGTTGTATTTTTGTTTTCCCTTCCGGCGCATAGTTGCGCGGAGCAGGGAGATACTATGAGCGACTAGTGGAGGATGGCGCTGTAGATAAATAGCAGGACGCCGGGCAATAAAAACAGATAGCAGACCAGATTCATCTGCTTGTATTTTTTCTGGCTGATGGCAAAGTCCCGTTTTTTGTTACTGAGCTCTACCAGGGCAATGATCTTAAAAATAGCTGAAATGAAGACCAGCACATAAGAGACGATTTTCATAGTAGCAAACATGATATTCCTCCATTTTATACTGAGATGGTTACAGGGTTTTTCTTATTATAGCGCATTTGATACAACTTGTCCAATGGGGGGATTTTATGCTGAATATGGCGCTGCGGGTGCTGCTGGTTTATGGATTGCTGCTACTGGCTATGCGCATTATGGGCAAGCGGGAGATCGGACAGCTTTCCAATCTGGATTTTGTGGTGGCCATCGTTGTGGCGGAGCTGGCCACGCTGCCCATCACCGATCATCACATGGAACTGGGCCAGAGCGTGCTGCCCATTCTGATCCTCACGGTGCTACAGGTAACAGTATCCATGCTGTGCTTAAAAAGCAACCGGTTTCGCCGTTTGCTGTATGGCCGCCCCAATGTTCTCATTGCTGCGGGCCGCATGCAGATGGGCGAGATGCGCAAAGCACGTTATAATATTGATGATCTGCTGAGCCAGCTGAGACAGCGGGATATTTTTGATGTAGCCAGTGTGGATTATGCGGTGCTGGAAACCTCCGGCGACCTGACGGTCACACTGAAGCAGGGCTATTGCCCGGTAACCCGCAATGATCTGCATCTGAAGCCGGAGGCTATGTTCTGCGGCATGCCCTTGACCCTGATCGACGATGGTGAGGTCAACTGGAAGGGCATGGCGGATAACGGAATTACAGAGGCGTGGCTGACAGAGCAGCTGCGTCGGCAGGATGTGGCATCGGCACAGGATGTATTTTTCGCCAGCCTGTCCCCAAATGGGCAGATTTATCTCATTACCCGGCAGGAAGCGCTGCAGACCCGGGAAAAAATTCATTAATCGTCAGACTGCCTCATATAGTAGAGTATGCTGCGGAAGGGGAGGCGGTTGAAGATGGTGATACAATTACTGGCAGGTTTGCTGACCATCCTGATCGGTGCAGAGCTGTTCACCAATGCGGTGGAGTGGCTGGGCAGCCGGCTGGGTTTATCGGAAGGTGCGGTGGGAAATCTGCTGGCGGCGGTGGGCACAGCGCTGCCCGAATCGATGATCCCGCTGGTGGCGTTTCTTTCCGGTGGCCGGGAGGCGGCCCATATCGGCATTGGCGCTATTTTGGGAGCGCCGTTTATGCTGGGTACACTGGCTATGTTTGTGACCGGATTCAGCGCCTGGTTTATTTGGGGGCGGCGCACCGGCCGAAAAATGCTGCATGTGGATACGGCGCTGATCCTGCGGGATCTGCGTTTTTTTCTCTGCATGTATGTGGTGGCAGTGAGCGCAGCCTTTCTGCCCCGCTGGTGTCGGCCCTTTGTGGCCATTGCGCTGTTGAGCGGTTATTTTATGTATGCATGGACTGCCGTGCACAGTGGGCAGTCGCTGTCGGAGGATGGGATGCGGGGGTTGTATCTGAGCCGGCGGCAGCGTCCTGCTTATTTTCTGATTCTTTTGCAGCTGATGATCGGCCTGGGGGCCATTGCTGGCGGCGCGCAGTATTTTGTGCATGGAATTGAATATGCGGCACAGGTGTATGGCATCCATCCGCTGGTATTATCTATGATTCTGGCGCCGGTAGCTACCGAATTGCCAGAAAAGTTCAACAGTGTGATCTGGGTGGCCCACGGCAAGGATCGGCTGGCCCTGGGCAATGTGACCGGTGCCATGGTGTTTCAGAGCACCATGATCCCGGCTATGGGCATTTTACTGAGCGACTGGATACTGAATGGTGCAGCTTTGCTCAGCAGCACGTTTCTGCTGTTGACGGTAGGCAGCTTATATCTCTCTATCCGGCGAAGAGGCTGCGTGGCCATGAAAACACTGATCTGCTGCGGACTGGGATATTTGAGCTTTTTTCTGGCAATACTCTGGAGTATCCTGTAATCTGAAAATCGCAGGAAAAAATACAGAAGATTTGTCTATACAAATATTTTTTAATAGGATAAAATAGAAGATATGAGAAAACTGCAAGGGGATCTCCTAAAAAGATAGAATGCGTTCAGAAAACAAAAGAAGAAAGTTCAGGGACAGAATCATGTATCAGGCAAAACACGAGGTTCGGCCTCAGAAAAAGCGAAAAAGGGGCAGCACGGTGCTGCAGGCAGCAGGCATGCTGACCATTATGATGACCATTTCCCGTCTACTGGGATTTGTGCGCGATATTTCGGTCAGCAGCACTTTTGGCATCAGCTGGCAGGCCGATGCCTACGCGGCCGCTTTCACCATTCCCGATCTGATCTATTTTGCGCTGGTGGGCGGTGGGCTGAGTTCGGCGTTTATTCCGGTGTTCAGTAGCTATCTGGCTACAGAGCGAGAGAAAGACAGCTCCATTATGGCCAGCACCATTCTGAATCTGGTAGGTATAGCGGCGTTGGTGCTGGTGGCACTGGGCCTTTTGTTTACCCCACAGCTGGTGGGCCTTCTGCTGGATTTCCAGGAGGAAAAAACCATTGCGCTGACCGTGTTATTGACCCGTATTATGTTTGCCCAATGCTTTTTTATGTGCCTGGCCGGTATCTCCCAGGGGATTCTGCAGTGCTATAAAGAATTTACCGTACCGGCGCTGGGTGCGGTGGTATATAATATCACCATCATACTGGTGGGCCTGCTGCTGCATAAACAGCTGGGGATTATGGGCTTCACTATTGGGGTCGTGATCGGTGCGGCGCTGAATCTGCTGATGCAGATCCGTGCCATGCGGCAGTATGGGTTTACCTATCGGCTGACACTGCAATTGAACCATCCGGGGGTAAAAAAATTTTTTCTGTTGCTGTTGCCGGTCGTGCTTGGCTTATCCATGAATGAGATCAATCTGGTGGTGATCCAGAATCTGGCTTCCGGTCTGGGCGATGGTGTGGTATATGCCCTAAAGCAGGCGCAGCGGATCATGATGCTGCCGGTGGGTATTTTTGCTTCGGCCATCGGGCTGTCCTTCTTCCCTACTATGACCAGCCATGTGGCCAGAGGCGAGATGGAGGCCTACAAACAGAACCTGACCATGGGGCTGCGCACCATTGTGTTTGTCACCCTGCCGGCTACAGCAGGCCTGATAGCGC
>CAMFFG010000104.1 GCA_945949655.1 uncultured Peptococcaceae bacterium | reverse complement strand
CAGATAGTCCACATGATCGATCATATACCGGTTTGCTCTCACGCATTGGGCCAGCTGGGGCTGCAGCCCCTTTGCCAGATCATCGTGGAACATATAAGCGAAGCGGCGGCAAACTGGCAGACAGAACTGGTGCAGCAGTATGGCTCAGAGCTGGAGGCTGCGTTAAAAGAAACCATAAAAGCGTTGCAATTGCGACCGGTATTGCTGGAACTGGACGAGCGAATGGCACAGTATACGCTGGGTCAGTATCTGCGCTGTGATGAGAACGAAGCGGCCGCATTGCTGCAGAATGTGGTACAGTCTCCGCAGGGGCAGCAGCTGCTGGCTCTGGCGGCATCCGAACTGCTGCAGGCCCTGGAAGCGGTGGATGAACCGCTTACCGCGGTATTACCGGAGGAATTGCTACAGCAGGTGAAACCTTTGCTGCAGCAACAGATTCCGCTGGTACTGGAACAGCTGATCAACTGGCTGCAGCAGAATCGGCAGGCGGTGGGCCAGATGCTGGAGGGCGCCGTCGATGAGGTGGCCGCGGAGACAGGCGGTATGAAGGGCATGCTGCTGGAGCAGTTAAAGGACAGTGTGCTGGAGCAGGTATTGCAGCAGGCTGATCTGGGTCAGTTTGTGCAGCAGTATGTACTGCAGGAGCAGACTGGCGCAGAGGCTGCGGCTATGCTGATGGAGGCCATTGGCCAGCAGCTGGATACCCATTCACTGGGGGAACTGGTGCAGCGAATGAATAGCCAGCACCGGCTGGAAAAACTGCTGCAGCTGCTTTTCACAGAAAATCTGCAGCGCATGCTGCAGCACTCTGACACAGATCTGATACAGCTGCTGTTAAACTGGAAGCCTGGCTCATTCCATCTGGCAGAGCGGCAACAGCAGGTGGAGGACGCTTTAGCAGTACTGCTGCTGCGCGGTGTGCAGCAGATGGATCTGCAGGCATGGATCCTCCAGCAGGGCGACAAACTGGAACAATGGACTGTGCCGCAGATCGTGCAGATGGACAGCCAGCAGCTGAACAGCTGGGCGGAGCAGATGATCCGACAGGGCTGTCGCTATCTGGAACAGCAACTGCCGCAGCAGTCGGCAGATACCATTTATCGTCCGCTGTATGAAGCGCTGGAGCAGCTGGTAGAACGGCAGGGGACAGCCTGGCTGAAACAGGTCGGTGCCGGAAAAAAACTGCAGGACGTTCTGCTTTTGCTGCAAACGGGATTTGCCGAAAAACAGCCTCAACTGGTGCAGCTGCTGACGGAGATGGGACTGGATATGGCCCAGGGCCGTTTAAGCAAGCTGGCTGAGGATCAGATCCGACAGCTGAGCAATGCAGAAATGCTGCAGCTGGTAGAGGATTTTATGGGCCGGGAGCTGCAGCCTTTAAATTATCTGGGTGCTGGCATGGGCGCAGTGGCAGGTGCAACGGTGGGTACAGCACTATCCACGGCTCTGCCGGTGACAGCGGCAGTCAGCCCGGCGCTGCTGCTCAGTGTGCTGGCCGGCAAATCGGCAGTGTTTGGCGCAGTGGGCTATGGCACCAACTGTGCTGCTGTAAAAGGCCTGTTCTGGCCCTATGAGCCCGTGGGCGGCGTGGAGATGCTGCAGGGTGTGATCCCCAAGCAGAAGACACGGTTTGCACACAGTATGGGGAATCTGGTAGACCGCTATGTGATCAACGAGGATGTGCTGCGCCAGCTGCTCATGCAGAGTCGACCGCAGTGGTCGGCGTATGCCATGGGTCTGGCTGCCGCGGAAGATCAGTTTCGGCAGCTGGCGGCAGAGATCGCAGCCCATCGGCAGCAAATGGCTGCATATTTATGGCGCTGGCTGGAACAGCAGGGGCCGAAAACCTGCAATCATTGGCTGGAAAAGCTGGGTGGCATGCCGTTTGCATTTTTACAGCGCAGTCAGCAGAAAGGGATCCTGCAGCTGGAAACGGTGTTGTCTGCTGCCGAAGGCTGGCTGAATCAGCAGCTGCATCGTGATCTGCCTTTGCGCCAGCTGCTTTCTGCGGAACAGTTGTGGACACTGCTGGAAACCGGACTGACCGAACAGGCGATACCGGATCTGCCCAGGCTGGGGAGAACATTGCTGTATCAGCAGCAGTCGCTGGAGCAGCTGATCGGTGCGGAGCCCTGCTCTGTGCTGGCTGATACGGTGCAGACCGGTGTGGTGCAATGGCTGGCGGAGCCGCTACATCATCGGCTGATGGCCCGACAGTGCAGTCGGGTACTGACGGCGGAGCGGATCCGGCAATGGCTGGAGCAGCACAGCGATATCTGGCTGGAACAGAATCTGTCCAGTCTGTTTCAGCTGGTGAGCGGGACCGTGCTGCAGCTGTTGCAGAGCAGACAGGACACCATTACTGCTGCTGTGCAGGCGGCCATTCTGGACCGTATGGGACTGATGCAGCAGCTGGGCTATACCATGATGGACGGCGATGCCATTGTAGCCCAGGTGGTGGACCGGGTGCTACAACAGAAGCTGCCTATTTTTCTGTCGGTCAAGCAGAAAGAGCTGCAGAATCTATTTACCGCCTGCTGGCGGCAGCAGATCTTTCCCGCTCTGCTGCAGATGCCACTGCAGCAGAATCAGATCGGACAGATTCTGCGCCGTCTGCTGGAACAACCTGCACTGTACCAGTGTGCAGGCCATCTGGCCGCTCAGGCGGTACAGCTGCTGACCCGCTGTCCGGTGGCAGCCTGGGGGCGCCTGCTCCATATCGATTCCCTGCTGGAAACGGTGCAGATGCAGCTGGGCTTTCACTGGCGGATGCACGGTAAAACAGCCTTGCAGAGCTGGCGTCCGCTGGTCGTTCGGTTTTATGAGGAAAAGGCAGGCCGGTTAACGCTGGCTCAGCTGAGTAGAGGCTATACCGCTACGCTGCCTTTTGGACAGATACTTCGGTATGAAAATCTGCCGGAACTTTTGCGCAGTGTGGAGTTACGACTGCGGGAAAACATAGCCATCACCAGGCCACAGCAGTGGTTAAACTGGCCGGAAACCGCCGCTGTGCTGGAGCAGGGCCTGCAGCGCAGTCTGCAGGATGAGCAGCTTCGGCAATGGTTTCTCTATGAAGCAGAGCACCTGATCCTTTCGTTGTGTGAACAGTGGCAGCGGCTTCTGCCGCAGCAAAGCCGTGAAGCTTTGCTGCAGCCTGTGGTACAGGCTGTCTTCTCTTCGGCGGAAGCTTACGGAAACAGATTACTGGCCGCTATGGATCTGTCCAGACTGGCAGAGGTCCAGCTGACTGCTATGGACAATGCTCACTTAGAACAGGTGGTGCGGGGATTTGCCAGCCAGTATCTGGTGCACATTGAAAACCGCGGCTGGCTTGGCGCATTGTTTGCACTGCCGGGCATGCTGATTTATCTGTTATAAAGATGGGAGGGATACGCATGCGCATGTTTCACATGGCTGATTTGCATATCGGCAAAAAATTAAATCATATCTCGCTGCTGGAAGATCAGCAGTATATGCTGGAGCAGGTGGTTGCTGCCATAGAACGGCAGCAGCCCGATGTGCTGCTGCTGGCCGGCGATATTTATGACCGGCGCAATCCCTCGGTGGAAGCGGTACAGCTGCTGGATGCATTTTTATCTCAGGTGGTGCTGCAGTGCAAGGTGCCGGTGATCGCCATCAGCGGCAACCATGACAGCGGCGAACGGCTGGGCTTTGCGCAGGGGATTCTCTCCAGAGCGGGGCTCCATATTGCCGGGCGCTGTACGCTGCCGGTGCCGCAGGTGGTATTGCAGGACCAGTGGGGACCGGTGGTGTTTCATCAGCTTTCCTATGCCGATCTGGCTACATTGAAATATCTGCTGCAGACCACGGATCCGCTGGATTATCAGCAGGCCATGGAACAGGTGCTGCAGACGCTGGACTTAAATGGGGACAACGGTGTGCGGCATGTGCTGCTGGCACACGGTGTGGTGGCTGGCCGGGACGGTACCGAACTGGAATATTGTGATTCGGAGCGGGAACTGACCATCGGCGGCACGGAGTTCTGGACCAGCAGCCAGCTGGAAGGCTTCAGCTATGTGGCGCTGGGCCATCTGCATGGCTGTCAGAGAAGCGGCACAGACCGCATCCGCTATGCCGGTTCACCGCTGAAATATTCCTTTTCGGAGGAGCGGCAGCAGAAAGGACTATTACAGATCGATCTGGACGGCAGTGGCGATATTGTGGCAGAGCAATTGCCGCTGATGCCATTGCGCGATCTGCGCACCATCCGCGGCAATCTGCAGGAGCTGTTGCAGGAGGATGTGGTGCAGGCGGCCAATGCCGATGATTATATCCGGGCCATTCTGACCGACTATGGCGAGCTGCTGGAGCCGATGGCGCAGCTGAAGGAAAAATATCCGAACACGGTTACCCTGGAACGGGAGCATCAGATGCTGGCGGAACCCATGCAGGACGGCCCGCGTATCGATTTGCAGACCCAGACGCCGGAGCAGCTGTTTCGGAATTTTTATGAACAGATAACAGGCAGTACGCTGACGGAAGAGGAATTGACTGTGCTGGAAGAATGCTTTCAGCAGGTACGGGAGGTGGAATGAATGCGGCCATTACAACTGACCATGCAGGCCTTTGGGCCTTACGCGCAGCGTGTGGAGCTGGATTTTACCCGGCTGGGTGCACAGAATATTTTTGTCATCACCGGTCCTACCGGCGCCGGCAAAACCACTATTTTTGATGCCATGTGTTATGCGCTGTACGGCAAAGCGACCGGCGAGCGCAGCGAGAAAGGCCTGCGCAGTGATTTTGTGCAGGAGGAGGACCGGTTGCTCACAGAGGTCATTTTCCGGTTTGCGGTGCGGAACCGGGTGTATGAGATCCGCCGCCGACCGGCACAGCGCCTGCCCAAAGAGCGGGGCAGCGGCTTTAAAGATGGTGTCCATGAAGCCGAATTGCGCTGTATCGATCATGACAGCTTTGCGCCGCTAAGCAGACTGAATGAGGTGGCCGACAAGGTGCAGGAGATCCTGGGACTGGATTACGAGCAGTTCCGCAAAATTGTGATGATCCCGCAGGGCGAGTTCCGCCGTTTTCTCAATGCGCCTACCGCCGAGAAACAGCAGATTTTACGGCAGCTGTTTGGTACAGAATTTTTTGAACAGATCCAGAAAGAAATGAGCAGTCAGGCGCGGCAGCTGGAGCAGCAGTATCGGGAACAGAAAAAACAGCTGCACAGCACGCTGAAACGGATCCACACCGGGCACAATGCCCAGCTGCAGCAGTGCATAGCCGATGGAAACGCCAGTGCTGTGCTGACGGCGCTGGAACAGCAGCTGGTTTCAGGCGCCCAGCAGTTGCAGACACTGGAACTGCAGATCAGCCGGATCAGTGGCCAGCAGATGG
>CAMFFG010000103.1 GCA_945949655.1 uncultured Peptococcaceae bacterium | reverse complement strand
CGCCACGATGCAGGCCGATACCAGTTTTAGCATGTAGGCCGGCAGAATGGTGTACTTGGTGGCCAGCGCAATGATAAAGCGATAGATGATGGCGCCCAACAGCACAGCCAATAGGTTGCCAGTCAGGGTGCGGCGGTTTAACAGCACTTCCCCGATGATGACCGAGGCCAGCCCCACCACCAGAATCCCTACGCCGGAGTTGATGTCGGCAAAGCTCTGGTATTGGGCAATCAGTGCGCCGGTGAAAGCGATGATGGCGTTGCTCAGAGCCAGTGCCAGAATTTTGGTGTGGTCCACATGGATGGAGGAAGCCCGCACCATATCCTCGTTGTCGCCGGTGGCTCGAATACATAAGCCGATATGGGTCTTAAAAAACAAAATCAGCAGAATGGCACACAGGGCGGTAAACACCGTGGCCACTAGCAGTTTGGTGATGTCTTTATCCAGAAAAGGAAGTCAACTGCCAACCATTTTGAATACCGTTGGGCAGTTGATCAGCGATAAATTGGAGCTGTTTCCCATGGCCATCAGATTGACCGAGTACAGGCCGCTCATGGTTAAAATCCCGGCCAGAATGGGATGAATCCCCAGTTTTGTGTGCAGCAGGCCGGTCACGGTGCCAGCGGCAGCACCGGCGATAAGGGCTGCCAAAAGGCCCAGAAGGGGATGTCCGGCGATGGCCAGTACCGCCGAAAGGGCCAGCCCCAAAGTAAAGCTTCCTTCTGCTGTTAAGTCGGGTACATTCATAATGCGGAAGGTGATATAGATGCCCAGTGCCAGCATGCCGTACAGCACGCCAAGCTGCAGTGAGCCGAGCAGAATTACCATAGCAAAAATCCTTTCTCAGCGGTTTACTTTGAACCGTTCTTTTTATTGTTGTCTTTCAATTTTTCGCAAGTATGGCAACCCCTCCGTCAGCCTGGCGGCTGCCAGCTCCCTTTACACAGGGGAGTCAAGATATACCGGCAGTCAGGTTTTTAGCCAGCCTCCCTTGCACAAAGGAAGGTGCCCCGCAGGGACGGAGGGATCGTCAAATTAAGAACCTACTATGTTTGCGCGATTAGTTTGCGCTGTCTCTCACAAAGGTGATTTCCGCTTTCTGGTCATCGGTCAGGGTGATGCCCAGCGCTTCTACGGTGTCCTCGTTTACCACAATGGCATTGGCTGGAACGACCAGAGCAGGGATATCGGCGATGGCGGTGCCTTCCAGGTATTGGATGGCCATATCAGCAGAGATGGCGCCGATTTCGGTGTCGGTGATGGCCACGGTGGCGAAGGCGCCAGAGTCTACCATAACGGCAGAACTGCCGTATACTGGAATTTTTGCGTCGCGGGCCACTTCAGCCACCAGCGGCATTGCAGCCTGGATCACGCTGTCGTTTGGTACAAAAATGGCATCCACGCTGCCAACCAGGCTCTGGGCTGCCTGCTGTACTTCGGAAGAGTTGGTCACGATTTTTTCCATGTAGCTTAAGCCCTGTTCATCCAGATATTTTTTGGCGTTCTCTACGGTAGTAACCGAGTTGACTTCGTTGGTGCAGTAGAGTAGACCGTAAGTCTGCATACCCGGTGTCAGGGAATCAGACAGTTCAAAGATTTCGTTAATAGGGATGGCGTTGGAGGTACCGGTGGCATTTTTGTCCGGATGCTCCATCTCAGTGATGATGCCGGCACCCACCGGGTTGCCCACAGAGATAAAGATCACAGGGATGTCGCTTTCCAGAGCAACCATAGCCTGAGAAGCCGGTGTGCCGATGGTGGCCACCAGATCCACATCACTGTCCACCATTTCCTGACAGATGGTGTTCAGGTTGGTGGAATCGCCCTGGGCGTTTTTGTGGATGATCTCTACTTTGCCTTCGCCATAGCCTTTAGCTTCCAGTTCGGCGATAAAGCCGTCCCGCATATCTTCAAAGGCGCCGTTGTCGATGAGCTGCACGATGCCAACTTTTAGCGGTTCGCTGTTTTCTGCGGCGTTATCAGCGCCGGCATTCTGATTGCTGCCACCGCCGCAGGCTGCCAGACCAAAGAGCATAGAGGTCAGTACGGTAGCGGATAAGATTTTTTTCAACATGGATTTTTTCATGGGAATCTCCTCCTGATATAAAATAAATGTGAAACATAATAGAAACCAGTTTTCGTACAGCGGATCAGAGCCAAAATCTGATTATATGTTCTGATCCAGCCGGTTGCGGGCTTCCAGCTGGGCAAAAGCCTGCTTTAACATGGGCACCGTCACCGGGTAAGGATAATGAGCCACATCTTTGGTCTTGGGGATCAGCGGCAGCAGGCTTTCCATCTGCTCCGGCGAAATTTCCAGCTGCGCCAGCGATACCGGCAGGCCCACGGCCTGGTTAAACTGATAGATGCGCTCAACTTCTTCCATCTGCCCGTCGCAGAGCAGAAGCGGCAGAACCCCGAAGCCGACCACCGCACCGTGCAGGTGAGTCTCCTCAAAATGGGGCAGGGTGGTCATGGTGTAAAATACACTGTGGGCCAGCCCGCTGTTATAATCGGCGGTATGGTTGCGGGTAATGAGAATGGACACCAGCCCGGTGGTAACGATAACAGCCAACACGGTTTGCTCCAGCGCATAGGAGCAGTGTCTGTTGCGGTTATCTGCCATGGCCTGTGCTCCGTACTGCAGCAGAGGGTCCAGACACTGGCGGCTCATCTGCACGCCCAAAGCGTTGAAATGTTCCAGTTCCTCCCCGCGGGATGATATGGTGGCTTCGTAATATTTGGCGCAGGTGTCGCCCAGGCCGGCCCACAGATATTGGCTGGGCGCTGCGGCGATGATGGCCGTGTTGATAAATGCGTGCACCGGAGGCTGTAAAAAGAAGAAAGGCACTTTAAAAATGCCGTCAGCGTGCGATGGTGGGGAAGGGAAAGACCGGTGTGCCTGTCGTCACACTGAGACATTTGCAGGTATCCAGCGCCTTGCCGCCACCGATGGCAAAGATCATATCAGCCTGCTGCACCAGCGGATGGGCCTCCAGTGCTGCCACATTTTCGTAGCTGGCCTCGCCACCGTACCAGATGTAATCCAGAATTTCCAGACCGGAACCTTGTATGGCTGCATCAATGCCCGGCTTTGCCGCCGCCATGGCCTTGTGTCCACCGATGGCGATGACGGTTTTGCCGTAAGGGCAGCAGAATTCTGGAATATGGCTGTAAATTTCTGTCCCGATAGAGTAGCGGGGCAGCATCATGGTGTAGTTTTCCATAGAATCAAAAACACCTCCTGAAAAGAAAGAATCCTGAGAATCAAATAAAAAAGCACTCATCCCATATTGGGACAAGTGCTGTAATAACACGCCTGCGGTACCACCCAGATTAGCCTTGCGGCTCACTTTTTCATACACGATCATGTATGCTTCCAGGATAACGGGCGAAGTTCCCGTCAGCGCCTAATAGGAGATCGCCTTTGCTCATCCGTTCGGGCTGCCCTTGTGAGGCCATTCCATACAATCTGTCATGCCGCAATCCCACCATCTGCGGCTCTCTGCCAGGCCAGAACCCTGTATGTACTCTTCTCACTCATCGGTTTTGACAAAACTTGTTTTCTGTATGATATGCCATTGCAGGCGGGATGTCAAGAATTTTTTGAAAAAAATACAGAATACAAAAAAGAGGCTGCATAGTAAAATTTGGCATACAATCAGACTGGCATGTCCGGCATGGCGGCGCATACACTAAACAGAAAAACAAAATTTCTGCAAAAATGGAGGGAGAGACTATGCAGACCATCAGTCTCTGCATGATCGTGCGGGACGAGGAAGCGGTGCTGGGGCGGTGTCTGGACAGTGTGGCCGATTGTGTGGATGAGATTATTGTGGTGGATACCGGCTCGGTGGACGGTACCAGAGAGGTGGCCGCCCGCTATACCCGGCAGATTTATGATTTTGTGTGGGTGGATGATTTTGCAGCGGCCCGCAATGCGGCATTCGGCTATGCCACCATGGATTACTGCATGTGGATGGATGCCGATGACATCTTGCTGGATGATGACCGGCAGGCATTCCGGCAGTTAAAAGAGCAGCTGGATGGTTCCGCTGATGTGGTGATGCTGCCTTATCAGACGCTGGATGGGGAGGGCCATGTGGTGCTTTCTTACAACCGGGAGCGATTGCTGCGGCGCGAGGCCGGGTTTTGCTGGCAGGGCCGTGTGCATGAGGCCATTGTGCCGGCAGGTAATATCCTGTACGGCCAGGCGGCCATCACCCATTGCCCGGTTGGGAAAAAAGATTCTGGCCGTAATCTGCGCATTTACAGAGCCATGCTGGCGCAGGGAATGGCGTTAGGCCCGCGGGAGCAATATTATTATGGGCGGGAATTGTATGACCATGGCCTGTATGGCGATGCTGCGCAGGCTTTTTCCACTTATTTGGAGCGTTCGGATGGATGGGCGGTCGATCAGGTGGGGGCCTGCCGTCTCCTGGCTGGCTGTTATGAAAAGGCGGGCCAGACGGTGGAGCGGCTTGGTGTGCTGTTGCAGGCTTTGCGCTATGCCGTGCCCGACGCTGGCCTCTGCTGTGATCTGGGCCGTTGTTTTCTGGATGCGCAGCAGTACCGGCAGGCTATCTGGTGGTATGAACAGGCCTGCGCGCTGTGCCCGATCCCTACAGCGGCGCTTTTTTGCAACAAGACGAATACGGTTATATTCCGGCCCTGCAGTTATGTGTATGCTATGATAGGCTTGGCCAGACAGAAAAAGCGCAGCAGTATAACGAGCAGGCCGCGCAGTATCATCCCCAGTCGAGCGCAGTGGCGTACAACCGACAGTATTTTCAGCAGCAGAAAACAGGGTGGGATGGGACCGGCCAGCAGTAAGCGGGCAGAATTGGCGGAAACCTCTTGCACTTGCGCAGTTTTTATGGTAAAAATATAATGTATATTGTATTTTGCAAACAATGGAACCAGCAGGGGGAACAGAACAATGAAAAAATTATATGAAGGAAAAACAAAAAATGTGTTTGAACTGGAAAATGGCAATGTAATGCTGAAATTCAAGGATGACTGCACGGGAAAAGACGGCGTTTTCGACCCCGGTGAAAATTCTGTAGGTCTCACCATTGAAGGCATTGGCAAGGCGAATCTGCAGACCTCTGTTTACTATTTTGAATTGCTGAAGAATGCCGGCATCAAGACCCATTATGTCAGTGCCAATGTGGATGACGCCACCATGGAAGTGCTGCCCGGCAAGGTATTCGGTCACGGCCTGGAAGTCATCTGCCGTCTTGTTGCCACCGGCAGCTTCATCCGCCGCTACGGCGAATATATCAAGGATGGCACCCCCTTGGAAGGCGGCTATGTGGAATGCACCTTCAAGAATGACGAAAAGGGCGATCCCCTGGTCACCGGCGAAGG
>CAMFFG010000102.1 GCA_945949655.1 uncultured Peptococcaceae bacterium | reverse complement strand
GTTGTTACCGATGCCTATATGTCAGAACTGCGGGCAAGCCTGCCAGAAATGCCACAGGTAAAACGGCAGCGCATGATCGAGGAAGATGGACTGCCTGCATATGATGCCGGTGTGATCACCGCCTCCAAGGCGCTGGCCGATTTCTACGACGGTGTGCGGGCCCATTACGATGATGCCAAGAAGATCAGCAACTGGATCATGGTGGAACTGCTGGCCAAGGTGAATGCCGAAGGCATTGAACTGACCGATGTGAAAATTCAGCCGCAGCAGATGGCTGCGCTGCTGAAGCTGGTAGATTCAGGCGAAATCAGCGGCAAGATCGCCAAAAAAGTATTCAGCGAAATGTTTGCCACTGGCAAAGATCCTGATGTTATCATCAAAGAACAGGGTCTGGTACAGATCTCCGACGAAGGGGCGCTGAAAGAAATGGTAGCCGCTGTGGTGGAAGCAAACCCAAAATCGGTGGAAGACTACAAAGCAGGTAAAAAGAAAGCCATGGGCTTCCTGGTAGGCCAGATCATGAAACAGTCCAAAGGCCAGGCCAACCCCGCTGTCATCAACAAGCTGCTGACCGAAAAACTGGACAGCATGTAATGGCACAGGAAATGACAATATAAAAACGGAAACACATGAAAAGGAGTGACTGCACTGACAGTCACTCCTTTAACATTTGATAATATTTCTTAAATTTGCTGTTACATCAGTGTCCAGCCGCAGTACATAACCACCAGGCCGATGAGCAGATACAGCAGAATGTTTACCACCACATAGGTGAGGATGCCTTTCTGTTCGCCGTGGCGCTCTACCAGATGGGTGATCTTGTTGGGCATCTGGCCGGTCCGCTGGCCCCAGTTTAAAAGAATAATGTTCTGTACACCAATGTAAGCACTCAAAACCCCGATGGCAAAATAGCTCTGGCCAACGGTCAACATTCCGGTAGACATCAGCACAGCCCAGATCAGGGCTAAAACGATGATGACGCGGGAGCTGATTTTCTGAAATTTTTCCATGGATAGCCTCCTGTAGGTAGTCTTATTTAATTTATTATTCTAGCATATTCCCAGACTTTTTGCAAAAGGCAGAAGCCCTGCTGCTTCTCATGCCAAAACAGAGAAAAGCGGCTTAACCAGGCATGATACCTTTGTCCGGCTATGGCTTTTGGAAAAACAGGTGAATAAATTTTATTGATATATCTTTCGGAAAATAGGGCTGTGATAATCGCCATAGATGTAGTATAATTATCAATAATGTGAGACATAATTCAACGATTATGACAATAAATTTAGGAGGTACCAAGAATGCAAAAATTTAAACGTGTATTGGTAGCAAACCGTGGCGAAATTGCCATCCGCGTATTCCGGGCCTGTCGGGAACTGGGGATCCGCAGTGTAGCAATTTATTCTGAAGAAGACAAAAATTCTCTGTTCAGAACACTGGCCGATGAATCTTACCAGATCGGGAAAGGCAAATCTCCAGTTGACGCATATCTGAGCATTGGTGAAATCATTGAACTGGCAAAGGCGAAAGCAGTAGATGCTATTCATCCAGGCTATGGTTTCCTGTCGGAAAACGCTGAATTCGCAAAGCAGTGTGAAGAAGCCGGCATTGCGTTCATTGGGCCTACCCATGAAATGATGGACGCTCTGGGCGATAAGATCCAGTCCAAAATTGTGGCCACCAAAGTTGGCGTGCCAACCATCCCAGGTGTAGAAAAAGCAGCTGAAAACGAAGAAGAAGTCCAGGAATATGCCAAGGTCTGCGGCTATCCGCTGATCTTAAAAGCATCTGCCGGCGGTGGTGGCCGCGGGATGCGTATCGTGCGCGACGAAAAAGATCTGCTGCAGGAATATAGAAGTGCCAAGAGCGAAGCTAAAAAAGCATTCGGCATTGACACCATTTTCGTAGAAAAATATATCGAAAATCCAAAACATATCGAAGTACAGGTGCTGGGCGATAAACACGGCAATCTGGTTCATCTGTTTGAACGTGACTGCTCCATTCAGCGCCGTCACCAGAAAGTGATCGAATTTGGTCCGGCTCTGTGTCTGACCGACGAACAGCGCCAGGCTATCTGCAGCGATGCGCTGAAAATTGCCGGCTCGGTAAATTACCGTGGCGCTGGTACTGTTGAATTCCTGGTGGATGCCAGCGGTCAGCATTACTTTATCGAAATGAACCCGCGTATCCAGGTAGAACACACTGTTTCCGAAATGATCACCGGGATCGATATCGTACAGTCTCAGATTTTAGTAGCCGAAGGCTATCCTTTAAATTCCGACGAGATCAACATCAAATCCCAGGATGACATCAAAGCCAACGGTTATGCCATCCAGTGCCGTATCACCACCGAAGATCCGGCCAACAACTTTGCACCGGATACCGGCGTGATCGATGTATACCGTTCCAGCTCCGGCAACGGCATCCGTCTGGATGGCGGCAATGCGTTCACCGGCTCAGTCATCAGCCCATACTATGACAGCCTGCTGGTAAAAGTGATTGCCCATGACAGAACCTTTAACGGAACCGTCAACAAAGCGCTGCGGGCCTTAAAAGAAACCAACATCAAGGGCGTAAAGACTAATATCGGTTTCATTATGAATGTGTTAAACCATGAAGATTTCCGTAAAGGCAACTGCGATACCAACTTTATTGCCAAAACACCGGAATTGTTCACCGCCAACAAGAAAGGTGACAAAGAACTGAAACTGCTCAAATTCCTGGGCGAAAAAGTAGTCAACGAAACAAAAGGCGTGAAACCCAAATTCGACGTACCGCGCATTCCGACTGATTACAACGTTCCATCCAACCTGAGTGGTACCAACCTGTATCTGGATGCCAATGGTCCGGAAAAACTGGCCAAATGGGTGCTGGATCAGAAAAAACTGTTACTGACTGATACCACCTTCCGTGATGCCCATCAGTCCCTGATGGCCACCCGTGTGCGCACCAGAGATATGGACATGATCGCTGACGCAACATCGGTGATCGAAAAAGACGCGTTCTCCCTGGAAATGTGGGGCGGCGCTACCTTCGACGTGGCTTACCGTTTCTTAAAAGAATCTCCATGGGAACGTCTGGATGTACTGCGCGCTAAAATTCCAAACGTGCTGTTCCAGATGCTGCTGCGCGGCGCCAATGCGGTAGGATACAAAAACTATCCGGATAATGTGATTCGTGCATTTGTAAAAGAATCGGCAGAGGCCGGTATCGATGTATTCCGTATCTTCGACTCCCTGAACTGGCTGAAGGGTATGGAAATCGCCATCGATGAAACCTTAAAACAGAACAAGGTCTGCGAAGCCTGCCTGTGCTACACCGGCGATATCATGGATGCAAGCCGTGATAAATACACCCTGCAGTACTATGTGAAGAAAGCAAAAGAACTGGAAAAAACAGGTACACATATTCTGGGTATCAAAGATATGTCCGGTCTGCTGAAACCGGCTGCTGCTAAAAAGCTGATCAGCACCCTGAAACAGGAAATCGGTATTCCGATCCATCTGCATACCCACGACACCACCGGTAACGGCGTTGCTACCGTTCTGGCTGCTTCCGAAGCAGGTGTGGATATCGCCGACTGCGCTATCAACGCAATGGCAGGTCTGACCAGCCAGCCGGCGCTGAACTCCATTGTGGCAGCTCTGGAAAATACCGAACGGGAAACCGGCATGTCGGTAGACGATCTGCAGAAGATCTCCGATTACTGGTCTGCTGTACGCCCGGTATACGGAAGCTTTGAATCGGGCTTAAAAGCAACCAACGCTGAAATTTATAAATATGAAATCCCTGGCGGCCAGTATTCCAACCTGAAAGCACAGGTGGAAAGCTTTGGCCTGGGCCATAGATTTGATGATGTGAAGAGAATGTACCGTGATGTCAACATGATGCTGGGCGATATCGTAAAAGTAACACCGTCCTCCAAAGTGGTAGGCGACCTGACCATCTTTATGATCCAGAACGATTTGACACCGGAAAACATTTATGAAAAAGCTGCCAACATGGACTTCCCGGACTCCGTTGTTACCTACTTTGAAGGTATGATGGGCCAGCCGGAAGGCGGTTTCCCGGAAAAACTGCAGCAACTGGTGCTGAAAGGCAAAGAACCAATCACCTGCCGTCCGGGTGAACTGCTGCCTGCAGAAGACTTCGATTCCATCAAAAAACATCTGGACGAAGAATTCGGTATGGATGCAGACATGAAACAGGTTATGAGCTACTGCATGTATCCAAAAGTATACGAAGACTATCTGGAAGCCAAATTTGACAACGGCGAATTCGTTCACATGGGCAGCGATGTATTCTTCCACGGCATTACCGAAGGGGAAACCTGCGAAATCGCACTGAGCGAAGGCAAGATTCTGGTAACCAAACTGGTTGAAATCCGTAAACCGGATATGGAAGGCTTCCGCGAACTGATCTTTGAAGTAAACGGCAACAGAAGAACCGTTAAGATTCTGGACAAAGCTGCCAAATCGGTGGCAACCGTTTCCTCCACTGTGATGGCCGACGAAAGCAATCCGAACGAAGTAGGCGCCAACATTCCTGGTACCCTGATCAAGCTGCTGGTAAAAGAAGGCGACGAAGTAAAAGAAAACGAACCGATCGCCGTACTGGAAGCCATGAAGATGGAAACCAACGTACTGGCTACCGCAACCGGTAAACTGGCTAAATTTAACGTAAAAGAAGGACAGCAGGTTGTGGCTGGCGAATTGATCGCCACCATTGAATAAGCTGTACATCCTGTAGCAGTTGTAAAAGCATATAAAAGCGGCTGACGCATTAAATAACTCCCTTCTGGTAAACAAGTAAAGATCATAACTTGTTACTGAAAAGGGAGTTATTTTTATAGCCGGATACGACAATCCACTAGCCGGTATATGTTGCTGTATAGCGAGTATTCCTGGGTATTCCTGTTTCCAAAAAAGGATAGGAGCCCGAAGTACGCAAAGAAGTAAAAAAACAGGCAAGGGATAACCGTATGTTTTTATTTGGAGAGAGGCATCCTTTAAATGGATACAGGATAGATTGTATTTCCGGAATTTGTACGAAAGATGATGTTCGCAGGGAGGTAAGACCATGGATGACGGAACAGGAGAAGCCTGGCTGCAGGAGATAGATGGTGCGCCTTTGTTTGCTGGCATGGAACCAGGGGTGGTGCCGCAGATGCTGCAGTGCCTGGGCTACCGGATCAATTCCTATAAAAAGGGCCGGTTCATCTCGATGGAAGGAGAACAGATCCAGCAGATCGGGCTGATTCTGAAGGGCCGTGTGGATATGATCAAGGAGGATTTCTGGGGCAATAAGACCATTCTGCTTCGTATGAAACAGCAGGATATCCATGGCGAAACCTTCATCTGTACCGCGAGCTCC
>CAMFFG010000101.1 GCA_945949655.1 uncultured Peptococcaceae bacterium | reverse complement strand
ATCGCCGCCTATACGGATGGACTGACTGGTGACAATACCACCTAACGAAATCACCGCTACATCAGTCGTCCCGCCGCCGATATCCACAATCATGCTGCCGGTCGGATCTGCTACTGGCAAACCGGCTCCAATGGCAGCAGCCATTGGTTCCTCCATAATATGCACTTCTTTGGCGCCAGCCTGCATGGTAGCCTGCCGTACCGCCCGTTCTTCCACCGAAGTCGTACCGGCCGGCACACAGATGATCACCTTTGGCTTAGAAAAAAAGCCAGTCGAATTCAAAGCCTTGCCAAAAAAGTATTTCAGCATACTGGAGCACACATCAAAATCAGCAATAAACCCATCTTTCAGTGGTTTTACGGCTACAATGTTTCCCGGTGTGCGACCAATCATCTTTTTAGCCTCATCACCAACTGCCAGCACTTTTCCCGTATTTTTTTCAATGGCAACCACCGAAGGCTCCCGAATTACGATCCCTTTACCCTGTACATAGACCAGACTGTTTGCTGTACCCAAATCGATGGCAATCGCTTTTGACATAGTTGTCGAACTCCTTTCGTCATTTTCCCGTCAGAATATCTGATTCTCACAGAAACTATAATAACTATCTTTTCCTATTATGATATGATCTATCACGTCAATTCCTATAATTTCGCCGGCCTGCTTCAAACGCTGTGTCACCTGGCGGTCATTCTGGCTGGGCATGCAATCGCCACTGGGATGGTTGTGTACCAGAATCATTCCGGAAGCACTGCGCCGAATGGCCTGCTTAAACACTTCACGCGGATGGACCAGAGAACTGCTCAGTGTACCAATCGAAATCATCTCAACCGCTAACAGCGTGTTTTTCTGATCCAGCAGCAGCACCTGAAAATGTTCCCGATCCAGATCCCGCATCCGACCCATCATCAACTGGGCGGCATCAGCGGAATTCTGGATCATCGGCTTGTACTGCTGCACACCGTTATTGATCCGCTTGCCCAGCTCAATCGCTGCCGCAATGGTAGTGGCTTTGGCCGTGCCGATCCCTTTCTGTTCCATCAGCTCTGCCAGCGACAGATCTTTCAAGCCGTCCAGACCACCATGTTTTTGCAGCATCTGCTCCGCCAGATCCAATGCGCTGCACTCCCGACTGCCGGTAGCCAGCAGAATGGCCAGCAATTCTTTATCGCTTAACTGCGCTGCTCCCAGCATCTCCATCCGCTCCCGCGGGCGGACATGCTGCGGATAGGCTTTCATCTTGCACACAGTTGTGATAGGCATATAAATTCATCCCCCAGTTTCGCAATCCTGCTGCTACCTGCTGTAAGGGCAAGCCAACGACATTAAAATAACATCCTTCTATTTTTTCCACCAGCAAGGCTCCATATCCCTGTATTCCATATGCGCCGGCTTTATCCATAGATTCTCCCGTTGCCAGATAGGCAGCAATATCTGCTTTCGTCAAATCACGGAATTTTACTCCTGTTTTTTCTACAGCTACCCAGGGTTCTTTCTGCCCCGATGCATCCACCAGTGCGACCGCCGTCATTACCTGATGCCATTTGCCCGACAGACCCTGCAGCATCGCTGCAGCCTCTTCCAGACTGGCCGGTTTCCCCAGAAGTACGCCATCGTTTACCACAACTGTATCAGCACCCAGTACCAGCCCTTCCGACTGCTCTGCCGCCACAGCTGCCGCTTTCTGCAAAGCCAGCTGCTGAACCATCTCTTCCGGCGGCAAAGACAGATCGATCATCTCTGCAACATTGCTGCATTTCACCTGAAACACCGCACCAACCTGCTGCAGCAGTGCGCGGCGCCTCGGTGAAGCGGAGGCTAAGATTAACATCATATATGGGTCAATCCTTTCTTTTCAATCTTACTCCCATATTAGATTATAATAACATTACAACTGGGCAGAAACAAGCGTTATTCTGCATTCTTGCACGAAAAAACGATAAAAAAATTATCCTGGAAAAAACTCCAGGATAATCATATCATATTTTTACATATACTGTAAATACTTTCGGGTATGTTTTTCAGAAAACAACAAATACCGTCATTCTGATCTGCTTTATCTCTGCGAGAGCAGATCAGTTCTTCTCAATATTGTAGGTGAGTACTTCCAGATTTACTGTCAAATCTACATTGCGTACTTCCACATTATCGGGAATGGTTAACACCACCGGTGCAAAATTTAAGATTCCTTTAATTTTTGTTTCCACCAGAATATCCGCAATATCCTGTGCATACTCAGCCGGTACCGCAATGATTCCGATGGTCACATCATTATTTTCTATAAAATCGGCCATCTGACTGACTGCATAAATAGGCAGACCATTCAGTTTCAGCCCCACTTTATTCAGGTCATTGTCAAATACGCCGATAATCTGGAAGCCTCGTTCCCGAAAACCACGATATTGACTCAGCGCCGACCCCAGATTTCCTGCACCAATCAGAATCACATTCCAGCGTTTCGTCAGCCCCAGAATATTCATAATCTCCTGATTCAGCTGCTTTACATTGTATCCGACCCCACGCGTTCCGAACTCACCAAAGTAGGCCAGATCTTTGCGCACCTGAGCTGGCGTACCACCCATACCCTCCGCAATTTCACCGGAGGAAATATTAACAATATTCTGTTTTTCCACTTCTGTTAAATATCTAGAATATACGGAAAGTCTGCTGACCGTCGCTTCTGGGATTTTCAGTTCTTTCAATTTATAACAACCCCTTCTCGTCAAACTATCTCTTCTTTATACTAAGGTTATTATATCTGTATTTTTGAAGATAATCAATAGGCTTGCGTAATTTTTCACGATTCTATTTCTGCCATACTTTCCTGCGCCATAAAACTATGATATTGTGCAATCAATTCCAACAGACAGCTTTGTGCCAGCAATATCACCTGATCGTTTTTCTTTTCCTGAATCAGTTTCAGACTCTCCTCATATTCTCCGGTAACAGTCAACAGATCCAGTATACCGCTGGCCATCGGTTCACTGTCCTCATTGCTCAGCAAAGCCCTG
Source organism: uncultured Peptococcaceae bacterium (assembly GCA_945949655.1). GTDB lineage: Bacteria > Bacillota > Peptococcia > Peptococcales > Peptococcaceae > UBA7185. Next base: position 2,385 of record CAMFFG010000101.1, on the reverse strand, counting down.
CCCATCTCCTGAATCATTTCCAGCTCATCCGTGAGCTGCCCAAGCATTTCTGCCCAGTTTGTCTCGCTGCAGGCCGTATAACGATAATCCTGAAATGTTTTCAACGAGTGTTTCAGCACCACATCGTAGCTGCTGAGCAGCGCCGATACCTGCTCCATCATCACATGATCTTCAGCTGGAAACCGCAGGGCTGTCTCATTCAGAACCAGCTTCTGCACAAACACATCACTGCTGCTCTCCCGCACTGCTTCCGGCAGATCAGCAACCGCAAGTTCTTTTCCCAGGCACCCCAGCCACAACCGAAAAGGCGGGCCTGCTGACACATACACCCGGTAGCCTTGCCGTGCCAATGCATCGATTCTGGCCTGTCCAGCAGCTGCATTTTCAAAGGAACCGATCTGAAAGGTATAGTATTCCATTGGCTCCAGCTGCAGCACCATCTGTCGTACCACTTTTTCCTCCACCTGGGATTCCAGAACCCCTCCATTGTCCTGAAAGTGACTCAACTGCCCAATCAGATATCCACCTACTGTTTGAATAAAAGCAAACATCAGCACAATGGACAACACTGCCGCTACAAATTTTCTGCTCCAACCCATAAGCGTCCGATCCTTTCTTTGCCAGATTACTTATGGATATGCATAATTCTTTTACGATAGAACCGTATGTAAAAAACGGCGACAGTCTCCCAGCAGATACAGCGAACCGGTAATACACAGCAATTGTCCCGGTTGCAGTTGTTTCAATGCTGCCATCAGCCCCTCCTGATAATGTTCATAAAGCTGACAGGAACAGTCCGGAGCCAGCTGTCTGATCTCCTGCTGCAACTGTTTCCAGCGCTGTGCCCGCTGGCCATGTTCCGGTCTGGTAACAATCACAGTCGAAACAAGCGGCAAAATCTCCTGCAGCATGACGATCTGCTCTTTGTCATCCAGAATAGAAAGGAACAATATAATTTCCCGATCTGCATACAGTGTTTTCAGATTTTCTGCCAGGCAAGCCATACCGGCCGGATTATGGGCGCCGTCCAGAAGAATTCCTCTCTGCCCGTCAAGATCCAGATATTCCATCCGTCCCGGCCAGAATACCTGCTGTAATCCTGCCGCGATCTGATCGGCTGTAATTGTAATGAGACCACGATGCTGTAAATTGTGCACCGCCTCCAGCGCCGTATTGCAATTTATTTGCTGATAAGTCCCCTGTAGATTCGTAAAAACCGGCTGTAAATTTTCCTGCTGCACCAGCGTCAATGGCACCTGCAGTTCAGACGCCGTTTCCTGCAATACCGCCAGGGCCTCTGGCTGCTGCGGCGCAATCACAGCTGGTACCTGCTCTTTCAGGATACCTGCTTTTTCCCGAGCAATTTGTGCAACCGTATTTCCTAAAATCGCACAGTGATCCAGGCTGACTGGTGTAATCACTGTGAGCAACGGATGTTCAATGATATTGGTTGGATCCAGCGTGCCGCCTAAGCCCACTTCTAAAATCACCAGATCTGTGCGACCTGCAAAATACATCCATCCAGCTACCGTCAGCAACTCAAATTCTCCGGGATGCCCCATACCTTCTGCCAGCAGTTGCGGAATCACCTGCTCGATCAGCATGGTCAATAAAATAGCCAGTTCCGGTTCAGAAATCATCTGACGGTCCACCTGGATTCGCTCCTCATAGCGTTCCAGATGCGGCGAAGTGAACAGCCCCACCCGGTATCCAGCCTGCCGCAGAATTGCTTCCATTACTGCAGCAGTAGATCCTTTTCCATTGGTCCCGGCAATATGAACGATCTGCAGTTTTTCCTGTGGATCGCCTACCAGCTCCGCCATTCGCTGCGTGCGCATGTAGCCTCCAGGCGTTCCCGAAACGCAATTCCGATTCATATAGTCCAGGCATGCCTGATACTCCATTTCTATTCCTCCTTTTGCAATTTGAACAGAAAAGAGGTATTTCCACAGAAACACCTCTTTTTTCTTATCCCTGATCCAAATCTTCCAACATGGAAACCCGCAAAGTTTCCAATTCGGTTTTATCAAAATGGTAGTGGGTGTTGCAGAAATGGCAGACTACCTCGGTCTCCCCCTCTTTTTCGATCATATCCTCCAGCTCCTGCACGCCGATACTTTTCAGCAAACCGGCAATACGCTCTCTGCTGCAGTTGCAGTACCACTGCACAGGATTCTGTTCCAGAAGCTGCACGGCCACACCGGGCAGATAGTTTTGAATAATGCCCGCAATATCAGCCCCCTCATGGATCAGACTGCTCACCGGACGGACTGCCTTCATTTTTTCCTCCAGATCGTCCAGCACGGCTTCATCCGCATCTGGCATAGCCTGCAGAATGATACCTCCGGCGGCCGCCACTGTATAATCCGGATTCACCAGCACACC
>CAMFFG010000100.1 GCA_945949655.1 uncultured Peptococcaceae bacterium | reverse complement strand
GCTGATCCAGAATGCGGTTTTCGTCGGTATCCTCCGGTTCCAGTATCATAAGGAAAGAAAAAATTATATATTTCAGAAAGAAACATATAATTGAAGATAATATGTAACTTTTGCAGAAACATTTTTACGGCATAAAGAAAAGCACTGTATCAGTGCCGTTAAAGCGGCAACGGATACAGTGCAGGTTGTTACAGAATTTAGACGTTGGAGCAATTATAGTCTGGGCAAAAAAAGTCAGGATTCCGGCTCGATGGAGTCATCTTCCTCGGTTTCATCCTCGGGCAGCAGTGGCAGCGTAAAGGCGATCTCCAATCCCTGTGGCGTATTGCGGGCGCTGCAGGGCTGCTGGTGCAGATCCATCGTAGCTTTTACAATGGCCAGTCCCAGGCCGAAGCTCTGCTGATCCATGTGCCGGCTTTCATCTGCCTTGTAGAAGCTGATAAACAGATGCTCCAGCTGTTCATCGCTTAAGGGCTGCTGGCAGCTGTTAGTGATGGCGATGCGGCAAAGCTGGTCAGTCTGACTCCGGATCTGCAGCAGGATATCCCCGTCTGCCAGCGTGTACTTGATGGCGTTTTCCAGCACATTGATCAGGGCCTGTTCGATGCGCTGATAATCACCCTGCACAATGTGCTCTGCCGGCTGGCAGTCCCAGTGGATCTGCAACTGCTTCTGCTGAATCAGAAGTTGGTTGTGATGCAGGATCTCCCGCAGCAGTTCTTCAATGGGAAAATAGGAAAGCTCCAGCTGTATGGCGCCGCTTTCCAGCCGGGATAACTGCAGAAGCTGCGTAACCAGACGGTTCATACGGCTGCTTTCTTCTAAAATGATATCGCAGTACTGCTGCTGCTCGGTCGGAGAGAGCTGCTGATTGCGCAGCGTCTCGGCGTAGGCACGGATCAGTGTCAGCGGTGTTTTAAAGTCATGGGACACATTGGCGATAAATTCCTGCCGCAGCTGACTGGTTTTGGCCTCCCGCTGCAGATCTTTTTCCAGCAGCTGCTGGTTCAGCTCCAGCTGCTGGATGTAATCCTGCAGTTTGACGGCCATATCATTGATATTATGGCTCAGCGATTCCAGCTCATCGCCGGTATGGATCTGGCACTGCTGGCTGAAATTCATCCGGCTGATCCGCTCGGTGGCCTGGTTAATCTGTTCGATGGGCCTGGTGATGCGCCGGGCCACAAAATAGCTCAGGGCTGCGGCGAGCACAAAGGACAGCAGCGCCAGATAGAGATTATACCGCACAGCCAGGTTAGCTGCCAGCGTGATCGGTTCCTGCGGCGTGCGCAGAAAAATATAAATGGTATCCTCCTCGTGGGACAACCGGTCGTAATAGTCCAGGGTGCTGCCGGACCGGTCGCTGCGGGTGGTAAGTACCAGCGGCAGGCTGGATGTCTGAAAGACACCGGCAGCAGTGGCATCTTCCACCCAGTACTGCGGCGAGGAGCGGAAGGGATCGGGACTGTTTTTCCAGCCTGGTAGACATTGTTTCGATCCAGCGGCGTGCCGGGACGGAGCTTGTCCGTAAACCAGTTCTCTCTGGAATAATAATTGATGTAAAGCTGCTGCTGGTTCTGGGTCAGCAGCAGAACATTGATGTTGTTTTTTTCAATGGGAAACAGGGCTTCCATCAGCTCCTGATCCAGCGTGAGGTCGCAGTCCCGCTCCAGCAGTGCCGCTTTGATCTGACGGCCGGCCTCTTCCAGATCGCTGGTCTTGCTGTTGCGGTAGAGCTGTTCCATCATCTGATTGCCGAACAGAACGGTAATGACGATGCTGAGCAGCAGCATTGCCGCAAAACTGAAAAATATTTTGAGATGGATGGGTTGCTTCATGGGATCTCCTTCGCTCAGACTTCCAGTTTATAACCGAATTTGCGGATGGTCTTGATCTTCTGACCAAAATCGCCCAGCTTGGCGCGGATACATTTGATATGGGTGTCTACGGTGCGGGTATCGCCGTAATAATCCATGCCCCAGACTGCATCCAGAATCTGTTCCCGGCTCAGCGCCAGATTTTTGTTGTTGACCAGATAATAAAGCAGATCAAATTCCTTGGGGGTCAGCATCAGCCGCACGCCGTTGTAAAAGGCGGTGCGCTGGCGGTAATTGATACTGAGGCCCTCCAGTGATACTTCGTTTTCCAGCAGCAGATCGCAGCGTTTCAGCAGCGATTTGACCCGGGCCATCAGGATATCCGGGCTGAACGGTTTGGTAATGTATTCATCGGCACCACAGCGAAACCCCTGCAGTTCATCCTGTTCGCCATCCCGGGCTGTCAGCATCAGCACAGGCACCCGGGACTGGCTGCGCACACGGCCGTTCAGTTTGGGCAGCATCAGATCCAGGATCAGCAGACAGAATTCATCTTCAGCAAAACGATCCAGCGCTTCCTGGCCGTCAGCAGCTTCGATCACGGTAAAATTTTCTTTGCGCAGATAGGAGGCCACCAGATGGCGCAGATGGTCCTCGTCTTCCACCAGTAGGATTTTATTCAAGCGAAACACCCCTTTGTAAAGCAGTCATTTTTAATCTGATATGTTTATTATACTATAACACGGCAATGTGTGCATCCTGTGAAAATGATTTAAAAAAATCTGACAGGCGGAACGAAAGCGAAAAATCATTGTGCCGCCTCTTTTTTCTGTCATAATAGAATAAAAAGTATGATAAAAAAAAGAAATTCCACTGATTATAGCGATATAATTCTATTTTTTTTATAGTAAATATGATAAAATGAATGATTGTAAAGAATTAAGACGGAAAAAGAATCTGGATTATTTGAGGTGATCGAATTTGCTGAATTTGATTCCAGCTTTGCGTATCAAAGATGTGACCATCTTCGATCTGCTGAATCAGGAGTTCTATCAGGGCGAATTTCTGTTTTTTCCACAGCTGGCTGCCTATCTGGGCAAAGTTGCAGCCATACCGGAAATGGATGCGCGGGAGATCGGAATGCTGTCGGAGCTGGTATATTTATATGCGAAGCTGCATATCTCTCTGCAGGAAAAAAGTATGGCCGACGAGGGGTTTTGCGGCAGTGTGCAGATGCCGGTGCTGATTGGCGATCTGTTTTTGGGACGGTTTTACCGTTTTCTGGCGGAAAGTGAAAAAGAGGTCTGCCTGCCGGTTTACATGGACTTCATGCGGCAGATGAACGGGCAGCAGGTGGATGGCCTGCTGGAGCATCCGCGAACAGAAAGCCGGACATCGTTCTGTCCGCTTCTGGTGCGGAAAACAGCAGAGGCCATGGCCGTATTTGCCGGCGCGCAGGCGGACATGCAGCAGACGCTGGAAACTGCAGCCGAACAGTACCGGCAGCAGCACTGGGATTCTGTGCAGGGCAGACAGGTCACCAGCCTGTCTGCTCTGGAGGAATGTCTGCAGGCAGAAGAAATCTAGGGGATAAAACTATGTTAAAAATTTTTGAATTGCATGGAATAAAAGAGAGGTTGTCGGAAGTAGAGCAGTATCTGGAGCAGGCACTGGACTTTCCGCATCCGGCTATCCGGGAAAGCGCACTGAATACGCTGCATGCCGGAGGCAAACGGGTGCGTCCCGCTTTTGCCATCATGACGGCCAGCATGTTTCACAACGAAAAAAATATTGTTCCGCTGGCAGCAGCACTGGAACTGGTGCACATGGCCTCGCTGATCCATGATGATGTAGTGGACCAGGCCGATACCCGGCGGGGAAAGCCGACCATCAATGCGCTGTACGGCAATCGCTACGCCATACATGTGGGCGACTATATTCTGACCAGAGCCATCTCCATCATTCAGCAGCAGCCCAACAGCAGCCGTCTGCTGCAGATCATGGCCGAGCTGAGTATCGAGATGAGCCTGGGCGAAGTGGAGCAGCTGCGGTCCACCTTTGATATTCATCAGACGGTGGAAGACTACAATTACCGGATCGACCGCAAAACAGCGCTGCTGATGGCCACCAGTTGTCAGGCTGCTGCGGTGGCCTCCGGCGCCACAGAGGCGGAGATCGATATTTTTTATAAAATCGGGTATAATCTTGGTATGGAATTTCAGATCCGGGACGACATTCTGGACATGGAGCAGGACTCCAAAAAGCTGGGAAAACCGGCAGGCAGCGATCTGGCCCACGGGATCATGACATTGCCCACCATTCTTGTGCTGCAGAAAGAGTTCCCGGAAAAGGCGGAGCTGATCCAGCTGATTCAGGATCGGTTTTCCGGCGGACAGCAGCAGGTCGACCGGGCGATTTCGATTATTATAGAACAGGGCGGTCTGGAAGATGCCGCTGTGTATGCGGAGGGCTATCTGAAGCAGGGCGCAGTGTATATCAGTCAGCTTCCGGATTTTTCGCTGAAAAAGCTGTTGCTGCACGGCGTCAATTATTTACGGGAAAGGGCTTACTAACAATGACATTTCAATATCCAGTGACATTAAATTTAGAAGGAAAATTCTGCACCGTGGTAGGTGGCGGTGCTGTAGCGCTGCGCAAAGTACAGTCTCTGCTGGAGCAGGGCGCGGAAGTGACCGTGATCAGTCCGGTGCTTTGCGAGGAACTGAAAGCGTTAGAGGATCAGTTTGTGTGGATGAAAAGTGTATATAAAGAAGGACAGCTGGAAGGTAGCTTTCTGGTGATTGCGGCTACCGATGCGCGGGCCGTCAACCATGACATTGCCCAGTGGTGTGAGGAAAATCAGGTGCTGGTCAATGTTGCCGACAGCCGGGAGGAGAGCAGCTTTCTGGTAAACGCTGCCGTGCGGCAGGGCGATCTGCTGATCGGTATCTCCACCGGCGGGATCAGTCCGGCTGTTTCGCGCGCCATCCGGCAGCAGCTGGAACAGCAGTTCGGGCCGGAGTATGGCTGGATGCTGGAAATTCTGGCCGATGTGCGTGAACAGGCCATGGAGCAGATCACCGATGAGACAAAACGGCGGCAGTTTCTGCAGAGCGTGGCGGATATGGATCTGCCGGGGCTGTTGCGGCAGGAAACAAAAGAGGAAGTACAAAAAAGGGTGAAACTATGTCTATCATCTTACTCGGGTTAAATTATAAAAGTGCACCGGTGGAAATCCGGGAAAAGGTGTCCATGTCCAAAACCCATATTCAGCGCAATGCGGAGGCTCTGCAGCAGCTGGACGGGGTGGATGGCATTGCCATTCTCTCCACCTGCAACCGCACCGAGTTTTATCTGGATGCCAGCGACGATCAGCGGGCCGTTGCGGCACTGATGGCCTTTATCAGCAGTTACAGCGGCTGTGCGACGGACCTGCTGCAGCAGCATCTGTATGTGATGAAAGGCCGGGCGGCAGTAGAGCATCTGTTTACTGTGGCGGCCGGGCTGGATTCCATGATTCTGGGCGAGAGCCAGATTCAGGGGCAGGTACAGGACGAGATCGGAAGAGCACACGTCTGAACTCCAGTCAC
>CAMFFG010000099.1 GCA_945949655.1 uncultured Peptococcaceae bacterium | reverse complement strand
ATAAGCTGCGATAGGTGGTATGGTTTATGTTGTGCAACTCCTGCAGATAGAATAGCATAATTTTTCCAGTTCTGCAAGAAGAATCGTTCGACAGGTTCCGCTCCAATGGGCAGGAAAAGTCCTCACTGCATCCGTATCCTGAGTTTTTATTGCAGCATCTTTTCGTACAGGAAAAAGAGGCTGTCGCAGAAATCATCGGATTGGATGATTTTGCAACAGCCTCTTGAATCATTACATATTTATTTACACAGCACGCTTTCCAGCACTGGAATAAAGCTGTCGATCTCTTCTCTGGTGATGATTAGCGGCGGTACAAAACGCAGTACATGGTCGCCAATGCTGTTGACCAGAACGCCCTGCTCCAGCAGCGCTGCGGCAGCTTCTTTGGCCGAGCCGGTCAGTTCACAGCCGATCATCAGCCCTAAGCCGCGCACCTCTCTGATGACGCCGGGGTGCCGTTCTCCAATGGCCCGCAGCTGCGCCCGAAAATATTGGCCGTTCTCCCGCACATTGGCCAGAAAATCATCGTCCAGCAGAATGCTGCAGGCGGCAAGCCCTGCTGCTGTGGCGATCGGTGTGCCGCCAAAGGTGGAAGCATGGTCGCCGGGCTGGAAACAGTCGGCCACTTCGGTCTTAGCCAGAATAGCACCCATGGGCACACCGTTGGCGATGGCTTTGGCCAGCGAAACGATATCCGGTTCCAGACCAAAATTCTGGAAGCAGAACGATCTGCCGGTACGGCCCAAACCGGTCTGTACTTCGTCTAAGATCAACAGAATACCGTGTTTGCGGCAGAGATCCTGCACGCCCTGCATATATTCCTGTGCTGGCACGTTGATGCCGCTTTCGCCCTGGATCGGTTCCAGCATCACGGCACAGGTTTCCGGACGGATCTCTTTTTCCAGCGCTTCCAGATCGCCCAGCGGCACAGCGGAAAAACCTTCCGGCAATGGCCGGAACGCCTTCTGATATTTTTCCTGGGCCGTGGCAGCCAGGGAACCTAACGTGCGGCCATGGAAAGATTTCTGCATGGTGATGATGTGATATTTTTCCCCTTTGCCCCATTTGCGGGCCAGTTTAATGGCAGCCTCGTTGGCTTCCGCACCGCTGTTGCAGAAAAATGCTTTGCCTAAACCGCTTTTTTCTACCAGCAGTTTAGCCAGATTCACCTGATTTTCGATCCAGTACAGGTTGGAGCAGTGTACCAGCTTTTCACACTGTTCCTGAATGGCTCTGCTGACAGCCGGATGGCAGTGCCCCAGCGAATTGACCGCAATGCCGGCTACCAGATCCAGATAACGCTTGCCGTCCAGATCCCACACATAGCAGCCCTGCCCTTTATCGATGACGATGGGCAGACGGCCGTAGGTATTCATGACATACTTCTGTCCATCTTCGATGACTTGTTGTGTTGTTGCACCCATTGTACCTCTACTCCTTTACCACCATGGTACCGATCCCTTCGTCGGTAAACAGTTCCAGCAACATGCTGTGCTCCAGACATCCGTCTACAATGTGCACGCTGTTTACCCCGCCGCGGATGGCATCCATGCAACAGTCCACTTTGGGAATCATACCGCCGCGGATCACGCCTTTCCGTTTGTAGTCTTCCGCTTTGGCAAAATCCAGAATGGAAATCACATTATCGTTGTCATCCTGCACACCGTTGATGTCGGTCAGCAGGAACATTTTGTCGGCTTTCAGGCTGGCCGCGATCATGCCGGCTGCCGAATCGGCATTGATGTTGTAGATCTGCCCGTTTTCATCACAGCCAATAGGCGAGATCACCGGAATGTAGCCGTGCGTAATGGCCTGGTTGATCAGGTCCGTATTGACACTGGTCACTTCGCCCACAAAGCCCAGATCGATCGCTTCGCCATCTACCAGCATTTCTTTTTTACTTGCTGTGATAGTACCGCCATCCACACCGCTGATGCCCATGGCTTTGCCGCCCAGCTTCTGGATCATGCCTACGATCTCCTGATTGATGCGGCCTACCAGCACCATCTGGGCCACTTCCATGGTATCTTTATCGGTCACCCGCAGGCCATTGATAAATTCGGGCTCCCCACCGTTTTTTTCTACCCAGTAGTTGATAGCCGGGCCACCGCCGTGCACGATCACCGGATTGATGCCGACAAATATCATCAGCACGATATCGGAGATCACTTTTTCTTTCATGATTTCGTTGTGCATGGCATGACCGCCATATTTGATCACAACTGTTTTGCCGGAGAATTTTTTAATATACGGCAGCGCTTCCACCAGTACCTGTGCCGTTTTCATTGCTTTTTCCAAAAGATCAGCTCCCTAAATGATTTATTTTCCTTGCATCTGCATCAGCTTCTGTAATCTGCATTTATTTTAACATAATCGTAGGTCAAATCACAGCCCCAAGCTGTGGCTTCTGCCTCTCCGATATTGAATTTTACTAAAATTTTTACTTTTTTCTGCTTTAAGATCTCGGTGGCTTTGGCTTCGTCAAATTCCAGACCCATGCCGTTCTGGGCCACCTGCACATCGCCGATAAAAATATTCACCTTGTTGGGGTCAAACTGTGCGCCGGAATACCCTGCTGCACAGGCAATGCGGCCCCAGTTGGCATCGTTGCCGTAAATGGCTGTTTTCACCAGACTGGAGGCAATGATGGCTTTCGCTGCCAGACGGGCATCCTGTTTGGTGGCTGCGCCGGTTACCGTGCATTCTATCAGCTTGGTAGCGCCTTCGCCATCGCCGGCGATCTTCTGAGCCATGGCGATGCAGATCTCCCGCAGCGCTTCCTTGAACGCCGGAAAATCCGGACTTTCTTCGGTCAATAAGGTGTTGCCGGCCTGTCCGTTGGCCAGGATCACCACCATATCGTTGGTGCTGGTGTCGCCATCTACCGACACCATATTGAAGCTGTCATCGATATTGGCTTTAAAGGCGGCCTGCAGTGCTTTGTTGTCAATGTTGACATCGGTGGTGATAAAGCCCAGCATGGTCGCCATATTGGGATGGATCATGCCGGAGCCTTTGGCCATGGCACCGATGGTGACCACTTTGCCATCCACCCGCAGCTGCACTGCCATCTCCTTGCAGACCGCATCGGTAGTCATGATGGCCCGCGCCGCATCGTGACCGCCATCGGCATACAGCGCTCTGGACACTTTGTCGATACCGGTTTTTACTTTATCCATCGGCAGCGGCATGCCGATCACACCGGTGGAAGCTACCACCACATCATCCTTGGCAATGTGCAGCGCTACCGCAGTCCAGTCGGACATCTGCCGGGCCTGCAGCATCCCTTCCACACCCATGCCGGAGTTGGCGATGCCGCTGTTGACCACAATGGCCTGTGCGGTGCCGTTGGCAATGTTCTGCTCGGTCACCTGCAGCGGCGCTGCCTTGAATTTGTTCAGCGTATATACGGCGGCAGCCTGCGCCGGCACTTTGGAATACACAATGGTAAAATCGTTCCGCCCTACATATTTGATCTCTGCTGCCACCGCCGCTGCAGTAAAGCCACGGGGACTGGTAACAGAACCGTTTTCTAAAATTTCCATGTCTTGTTCCTCCTTGTATCTTTCATCCATCAGGGATACATGACGCCGTAACGCAGACCCATACCTTCATCCAGCCCCATCATCAGATTCATATTCTGAACGGCCTGTCCGCTGGCGCCTTTTACCAGATTATCAATACAGGATACCACCACGATGCGCTTGGTGCGGGCATCCCATACTGGCGCTACATCACAGTAATTGGAACCCTGTACCAGCTTGGTGCAGGGCAGACTGTCCTTGCTGCGCACCCGCACAAACTCTTCTTTATCATAAAATTCGTGATAGGCCGCATCCAGCATTTCCTGCGTTAAATCAGTTCTGGCTGCCTGCATGGTGATGGTAGACAAGATCCCGCGGTTCAGCGGAATCAGATGCGGGTTAAAGCTGATCAAAAGCGGCTGGCCTGCCAGCGCACTCAGCTCCTGTTCAATCTCCGGCGTATGACGGTGCGCAGCCAGCTTGTAGGCCGACATATTGTCATTGCAATCGGGGAAATGGGTATTCTGGGTCAAACTCTTACCGGAACCAGTCACGCCCGATTTGCTGTCGCACACGATAGTATCCAGCTTGACCCAGCCCTTTTTCAGAAGCGGTGCCAGGCCTAGAATAATGCTGGTTGGATAGCATCCCGGGTTGGCGATCAGCTGCTGATTTTTGATCTGTTCCCTATAAAGTTCCGGCAGACCATACACGGTGCCAGGCAACGCTTCCGGCCAGGCGTGTTCGGCTCCATACCACTGCTGGTAGGTGTCATAATCCCGCAGACGGAAATCGGCGCCCAGGTCGATGACCTTTTTGCCCATAGCGATCAGTTCTTTGGCCATACCCGAAGAAGCCCCATGTGGCAATGCCAGAAATACCACATCGCAATCTGCATAATTTTCCGCTTTGATCTCACATTCTACCAGATTCATATATTCGAACAGCTGTCGGTGCACGGCCGACACCGGGTTGCCCACATTGCTGCGGGAAGAAGCCGCCACAACTTCCGCTTCCGGATGATTCAGCAGCAAACGGATCAGTTCGCCGCCGGTATAACCAGTAACACCTACAATACCTACTTTAACAGACATGATTGGTTCCCTCCTTGAAAATATAAAAATTAGTATACATCTTTCCGTATAATCATGCAATATGTTTTTGTGAATATCTGCAAATTTTATGCAAAAATGTTCCAGTGGAAAACACTGCCCACACCTCATATACAGCAGACAGAAAATCATCTGTTTTCCCTGCGGAAAAATGCTTCAACCGATCGCCCAACACAGATTTTTCTTGCATCTGTGTTCATTTCGCAGTACCATTTTATCATAGCAATTTCATGACAGAAATTTTATGATAGAAATCAGACAGTAAAGCCATACTGGATCCATCATCTGCCTGCGAGGAGGAATTTATATGAATGCAGAAATTTTATGTATCGGTACCGAACTGCTGCTGGGCAATATCGTCAACACCAACGCTGCCTGGCTGTCACAGCAGCTGGCCCGGCTGGGCATCAATGTCTATCATCACACTGTGGTAGGCGATAACGCCCAGCGCCTGGAAGAAGCGCTGCACATCGCCCTTGGCCGCGCTGATCTAGTCATTACCACCGGCGGGCTTGGGCCCACTTACGATGATCTCTCCAAAGAAACTATATCTAAATATTTTAACCTTCAACTGGTCTTACATCAACCTTCTCTGGAAAAAATCCATGAATTTTTTGCCAAACGGCCTCATAAAATGTCCCCCAACAACGAAAAGCAGGCTTACCAGCCGGAAGGTGCCGTTATTTTCACCAACCACAGCGGTACCGCGCCCGGGGCAGCCATTGAGCAGGACGGCAAGGTGGCCATCATGCTGCCGGGCCCGCCGCGGGA
>CAMFFG010000098.1 GCA_945949655.1 uncultured Peptococcaceae bacterium | reverse complement strand
GGCAGGCCAACCGTGCTGTAGAGCAGGTGTGTGACGAGCTTGTGGTGCAGGGGCAGGATATGGCCTACCGCAAAGCATACAGCATGACCATTCTGAACACCATGGCCAGTCAGCGGGGTATCGCCATGTCCACCTATCTCAGCCGAGAGGCTCAGAACAGCAAAAAGCGCTTTGCTGCTATTCTGCAGCCAAAAGCATACAAACGGGGCACAGTGGTGCTGGCCGCAGTGATATTGCTGGTGGTAATGGTAAGCGGATGTCTGCAGCTGGGCAGCAAGGATGCGGGTGCAGCCTTGTATGAGAAGGTAGCAGCCTTTCTGCCGGAAGATGCGATTGCGGATCCGACGGTCTATACGGTGATGGGGGAGGACGAGGAAAGTGCGTATCTGATTTACACCTGGGGCGAGGAGCCCTATGAGGTATCGGAGGAAGAAGCCTATGGCAATGGACTAGGCTATACCAGTGAGGCTGGCAGTCACTACCGTTACCAGCGGTGGCTGACCATATCGGTTGACAAAGAGGACGGCACAATGGTCTACCTGCAGTATCATCGCAATAAGGACGACATGAAACCGCCGGTAAAACCCGCGGAGATTGGCCGCAGCAAAGAAAAACGGGATGCTTATGTGCAGAATGTGGCGAAAAAACTGATCGACGGCGGCGGAGATAAACTGGTCTTTTCAGAAAAGCCTGTTAAAACAGGCGGCGATGTGAGCCAATATACCTGCGGCACAATAGCAGACAGGGAGCAATATACGATCACATTGAATAACCAGTATGGATATTTGGAACAGTTCGGTGCTTGGAAAGCCAGTGCATTCGACCAGGGAATCATGACAAAGGATGTCGTGTTTCTGGTGGAAGGAATGGAGGAAACTGTGACACTGGGCCTGAATCGTCAGCCAGACTATTATGCCATGTATACCGATGCTGCTTCCTTTGATACCCAGCTAAATGGTGTCAAAGCGGACGGTTCGTTCTGTGATGAATATGTGCGGCAGAGCGATGACGATACCACTCAGATCAGGACCTATATAAAAGTCGGTTTTGTGCCGGAATGCACAGCAGTGCAGTGGCTGGAAGCGGTAGAAACCGATTCAGCGTATGCCAGATATGCACCGCAGTCTTCTGAAAGGTTGCTGAACTGGAAGGATACAGGAGAACGCTATATATTCCCGGAAGAGAAAAACAGGCAGTGGCAGGTATTGTCTGCCAATACAGCAGATGTGAAAAACATTTGTTACATGACGCCGTACCGGGACGGTGTGATGGTGGTACAGCTCAGCTATCCATCCGCTTATGAAGAAGGATGGGGCACTCGTATGCAGACCATGGTGCACACCCTGGTGCTGGCAGAACGGGGAGATACGCCGGAAACATAAACTGTCCTGTTATAGTCAAAAAGTGATTTACAGCTTTATTTTTCCCAGTACCTCACCGATTTTGCCGTTGATGGTGAGGGCTGCTTTGCTATCGTAGCTGGTGTTGTCCAGATTGATGACCACCAGTCTGTTACCCTGGTAAAAGTCTAAAAATCCGGCGGCGGGATAGACAGTCAGCGAGGTACCGCCGACGATAAGCAGGTCGGCCTGGCTGATGGCCTGCACGGTTTTGGTGATTATTGTTTCGTCCAGCGGTTCTTCGTACAGCACTACATCAGGGCGGAACATGCCGCCGCAGTGGTAGCGGGGCACACCGTCGGCGTTGCTGACGGCATCCAGACCATATTTCTGGCCGCATTGCATGCAGTAGTTGCGGTGGATGCTGCCGTGCAGTTCCAGCACATTCTGGCTGCCGGCCATCTGGTGAAGCCCGTCGATGTTCTGGGTGACGACGGCAGTCAGTTTGCCGGCCTGTTCCAGCTGGGCCAGTACGCGATGGGCTGTATTGGGTGCGGCGGCCAGCGTGGGCTGCACGATCTTATCCTGATAGAATTCGTAAAATTCGTCCGGACGGCTCAGAAAAAAACTGTGGCTCAGAATGGTCTCCGGATTATATTTGTATTTCAGATGATACAGGCCGTCCACGCCGCGGAAATCCTTGATGCCGCTCTCGGTGGATACGCCGGCGCCGCCGAAAAACACAATGCGGCTGCTCTGGTCGATGTATTGCTGTAAGGTCTGGATGGTATCCATAATAATCCCTCCGTTGATGATTTGACTTTTGCTGTTGCAGTATAATTTTATGAAGATAAATTAAATTTTCTTTTCCCAGATGTTATTATAGCACAGAACAGCTGCTCTGTGTTATACTGTTTGCAGTAAATGGGGACGGAGGTGGCCGCATGAAGCCAGCGATTCTGCATGTGGATATGGATGCTTTTTTTGCTGCGGTAGAGCAGCGGGATCATCCGGAGCTGAAGGGCCTGCCAGTCATTGTTGGCGGCAGTGTGGAAGGCCGCGGCGTGGTTTCCACTGCCTCTTATGAGGCACGGAAATTTGGCGTACATTCGGCCATGCCTATGGCTGAGGCCCATCGCCGCTGTCCCAATGGAATTTATTTACCGGTCAATATGAAAAAATATCGGGCGGTATCTCACCAGATCATGGAGATCTTTCAGCGGTTCACGCCGGAGGTGGAGGCCATCTCGCTGGATGAAGCCTTTTTAGATGTGACCGGCAGCCAGAGGCTGTTTGGCCCGGCGGAAGAGATCGGCCGGGAGTTAAAGCGACTGATTGCCGCCGAGCTGCATCTGACCGCTTCGGTGGGATTATCCTACAATAAATTTTTAGCCAAACTGGCTTCGGATCTGGATAAGCCCGATGGCTTTTACCGTATTCTGCCGGAGGAACTGGAGGCTAAGGTATGGCCGCTGTCCATCCGCCGTATGATGGGTGTGGGCAGCAAAACGGCGCAGCTGTTAGAGCAGATGGGCGTGACCACCATCGGTCAGCTGGCCCGCATGGATACTGGGTTGCTGGAGCATCTGCTGGGCAAGCAGGGTGTTCTGATGCATCAGGTGGCCAACGGTGTGGATGAACGCAAGGTAGAGCCAGTGCGGGAGAGCAAATCGGTAGGACGGGAGACGACCTTCCCGCAGGATATCCGGCAACAGTACCTGCTGGAGACCATTCTGTTCACCTTGACCGATGAGGTATGCCATACCTTGCGCAGCAATGGTCTGAAAGGAAAGACCGTTTCCATTAAGATACGCTATCCCGATTTTCACAGTATCACCCGGGCAATAACGCTGGAGCGGTACACCGCCAGTTTTGAGCCGGTTTTTGCGGCTGTGCAGCAGCTGATGGCCCGAAATTATAAAGATGGCACGGCGGTACGGCTCATTGGGATCACGGTGTCCAACTTGAAACCGGATGGACAGATCGTGGAGCAGCAGAATCTGTTTGGCGATACGGCTATGGTGGAAAAACAGGAAGAACTGAACAGGGTTTTGGATCGGATCAATGGAAAATATGGAGGAGACACCGTACACCGGGCCAGAAAAATAACGGAACGGGAAAAAACCGGGGAACTTTCTGCAGAATAAATGCGTCTACAAATTACCGGATAAAGGAGGAGCCGGCGTGGATGAAACAGTACTGATTCAGAAAAGTCAGCAGGGTGATATGGATGCTTTTGAACAGTTGCTCTTGCGCTATGAAAAAAAGGTCTACACCATTGCGTACAAATATATGGGAAATCCGGAAGATGCCAGCGATGCAGCACAGGAAGCCATGATCAAGGCGTATCAGTCCATCGGCAGCTTTCGGGGCGAAGCCTCCTTTGGTACCTGGATCGGCCGGATCACGGCCAACAAATGTCTGGATGAGTTGCGCAAACGCAAGCGGATCCAGGTGACTTCGCTGGATGCGGAGGTGGAACTGGAGGAAGGCAGCGTGCAGAAAGAGATCGCTGCAGAGGATGCCACTCCGGAGGAACACACCATCCAGCAGGAAACGGTGCAGTATGTACAGCACATGCTGAACCAGATGCGGGAGGAATACCGCATTGTGCTGGTGCTGCGAGAACTGGAAGGGCACAGCTATGAGGAGATCGCCAGCATGCTGTCCTGTTCTTTGGGAACAGTAAAATCCCGCATCTCGCGGGCAAGAAATTATCTGAAAGAACAGATCACAGCAGATCATAAACGGGAAGGGAGCAGAAACAGTGCCGGAGGAAAAGAAAGATAAAAACGGGCAGATCGGAGAGGAAGATCTGGATGCACTGCTGGCCCGCTGGGCCGAAGCAGAGATCGAGCCACCGGCCGACTTGCATGCACAGACCATGGCAAGGCTACGGGTCGAGGCCCAGCCAAAAAAGCCGAATAAAGTAGTTTCTATATTCTTGAAAAAGAAAAAATGGATGTCGGTAGCAGCAGCGGCTGTGCTGGTGTTGTGCTGTATTCCGGTAGTGCAGGCCCAGTTTGGCGGCAACATGGCCAATCCGGTTTACGATATGGCCGCCAGCCAGCAGGCAGAATCGGTAGACAGCGAGGCGGCAGCACAGACTACAGAAAATGTGACAACAACTGCGAAACAGACGCCAGTTGCAGAAGCGGACACACAAAATATCGACCAGAACGAGGCGCGCAAAACCGAGAGAAAAGCGGTCAATGATACGGTTGCACCAGCTGATACACCTGATACAGCCAGCAGCAATGCAGCAATAACTGTACCGGATGTTTCATCCGATCAATCGGGCAATAGATCGGGCAGTGCGGATTTCAGCGAAAAAAGCCAGGAACCTGCGGTGGAAAGCCAGGCACCAGCCATTGCCATGTTCAGTCTGGAACATTCCGAGGATTCAGCAGCGCAGAACGATGTAAAAATCCGCAGTATAACAGAAGATCTGGATGACTTGCAGGCCAAAGCGCAATCCTATCAGCAGGCACTGGAAGAATTACAGCAGCAGTTGCAGGATGCAGAGAAAAAACTGAAAGAATATGATGAAAAGCTGCAGGCGGAGCCGGACAATACAGAATTGCCGGATCAGATCAAAGAGCTGCAGGATACCATTGATACCTTGAAAAAAGAAATCAAAGAATTGCAGGCCCTGGTGGCAGAAACCAGTACGCAGCAGTAATCAGACGCCATCACACGGTACAGACAATGGAAGATCTGTCCGGCGATGGCGTTTTGTGCTGTGTGATGATTCTGCTTTGGTGCAGATGAATACGCGCTTGTCACGACAAAATATAACAAATTGAGTTTATTTACAGATGTTGTAAATTATGCTATAGTAGATGCAAGGGGTAATTTGTAAGTATTTTAAATGACAGGAGATCTTGCTATGAATGAACAGACCATGATATGGTTTTTGCAAAAATCCATTCGCTATCAGCTGAGCAGGCAGGCGGTGATGCTGTGGATGGACTGCTATGTTTATCTGCAGAATCAGAATCGGGCCTGCAACCCGCAGATCCGGTTTTCTCAGCTGGAGTCCATCTGTGATCTGGAAGGAGCGGAACTGGGTGCGGCCTGTCGGGAACTGGTGGATGC
>CAMFFG010000097.1 GCA_945949655.1 uncultured Peptococcaceae bacterium | reverse complement strand
ATCTGTATTCTTATTTAAAGGGGAGTTGCAGCATGGGGCAGACAGAAAAGGCATGTTACATCTTTTTGATGCAGCATGCCTTTGGGCTTGTCCGGTATGTTACAGGGCATCGGGCAGCTCCACTCCTTCCGGCAGAGGATCCCATTCGCTTAAGCCCAGGCGTTGTCTTGCTTTGGCCTGCTCTAGGGTCAGTTTGGGCAGATCCTCGTTCAGATAGGCCAGAAGTTCATCGATGCCTTCTCTGGTTGCGTTGTTGATCAGAAAAATGCGCTCACAGCCGGCATTGATCAGCCATTGCCGCACCATGGGGATATTGGCATGGGGGGAATCCACTTTGGTGATGATGCCGATGAGCGGGCGCAGAATAAAAGAGCGGGAGTTGGCACCAAACAGGCTGAATGGTTCATCGGCTGCCTGCACAATAGCCACCACATCGGCCTCGAAGGAAAAGCAGGCCAGACCGACGCCGCAGCATTTGGATTCGGCATATTCGCCGGGCGAATCGATGGTGTCAGCCGCTGTATTTACATACTGGGTCTTGACATAATGCAGATCTTCTCCTTTTAAGGCCTGGGTCAGGGAGGTTTTGCCTGCTTCGCTTCTGCCCATCAGAAATAGTTTTTTCATGTTGACACATTCCTTCTGTTTTTAACTTTTGTGGATCTGGCAGGGCCGGAAGCCCAGGACTTCATCAAAAAAGTGGACGACTTCCGTTACGGCGGTCTCCACCTGTGCCAGCCCGCCGGTGATGATGAGCGAACCACAGAACCGGTCCATAAAGCCTACCTGCACATCAGCGCTTTTAATGGCCACATCGGCGGCGATCACTACCGATTCCCAGGGCGTTACACGCACCAGGCCGATGGATTCGCCGGTGTGGTCCTCCCCTTCGTGAACGCCGATGTTTAGCCCCAGATTTTCATAGATACAGGCCTGGGACGGGGTGAGAATATGGGCCAGGGATACTTCCTTGCCAGGCACCCGCACGCGGGTCATGCGCAGCTCTTTGGATTTGAGATGACTGTAATCATCATGGAACAGCCTTTCCAGCAGTTCCTCTTTTGTGATATGGGCCATTGCTGCACTTCCTATCGTTTGGTAATGTTGCAGACCACATAGCCTAGGGAATCCCGAAAATAATTTACGATCTCGGTCAGGGCCGAGGTAACCTCTGCAATGTCTCCTGTGATGATCAGAGTTCCGGTAAAGCGGTCGGCAAAGCCCAGATAGATGTTTCCGCTTTTTACTGCGATATCCGATGCAATGACAGCCGATTCGGGCGGCGTCATGTTCATGATGCCGATGGCCGAGGACTGGTAATCCACCTGCGGATTCAGGCCCAGTTTCTGATAGATCACAGGGGCCGGGCCGCCCATGACATGGGCAAAGGTGATTTCTTTACCGGCTACGGTTTCCTGTACGATTCTGATCTGTTCTTCCTGATGTTTTTCCATAGTATATGTCATCCTTTCCGGACGAAAAAGTCTGCTGTATAAATTGGTTCAGAAGGCTTTTTCACACAAAATTCTTCTGCCTGGATCTGTTTTGGCAAACAAGAATCTGATTCTGTGAAAATCATACTATTAGAACATGGCGCTGTCAAGTGCATTTGCCGGTCAGCGGGCAAAATGATCATTCTATTTTATATGTAGTCTTTGTGCAGAAGGGATGCAAAGTTCTGTATTTCTGATATAAGAAAATACTTTGTGGAACCTTTTTCAAAATTGTCTCCCAGTGGCGCATTTTTCATTGACAAAGCCGCGAAAAAGGCATATAATGTCTTGCATGCAAGGAAATTTATCCACCAGGAGAGAACAAAATATGCCTGAAACAAACAAAGAGAAAGGAAAGTTCTACATTGTAGACGAAGGAATTCTGCCGGAAGCCATACGCAAAACAGCCAGGATCAAAGAACTGCTGGCCAAGTATAAAGATATGACTGTGAATGATGCGGTGGAGGAAGTGGGCCTGAGCCGCAGTGCATTCTACAAGTATCGCGATGGTGTGTTTCCATTTTACGAAGCGACAAAAGCAAAGATCATTACATTGCAGATCTCCATGGACAACAAGGCCGGGATCTTATCTAACTGTATCAATGCCATTGCCCGGGCCAACTGCAATATTCTGACCATCAACCAGGGAATCCCTATTCAGAATGTTGCCATCGCCACCATTGCCTTTGAGACAGCGCACATGGAACAGGATCTGGAAACGGTTATTGAAATTATGGAAGAACTCAGCGGTGTATTGCATGTTGAAATTGTAGGACAGGAAAGTTGAGGAGGTTATCGAAAAGATGGAAGACAAAGTTCTGAAAGTTGGATTAATGGGCCTTGGTACGGTAGGTACCGGTGTATATAAAGTGATGGAAAATCAGAAAGCTGAATTTCCGCATAAGATCGGCACCCGGATGGAAATTAAAAAGATCCTGGTGCGGGAAAGCGAGATCCCTTCGGTAAAAGCGCGGGTGCGTGATGACATTGAAGTGGTCGGCAATTATGAAGATATCGTCAATGATGATGAGATCGAAATCGTTGTGGAAGTGATGGGCGGTATCGACTTTGCCAAAAAATGCATTCTGGCTGCACTGAACAGCGGAAAAAGCGTTGTAACGGCCAATAAAGATCTGGTGGCGGTACATGGTAAGGAACTGTTGGATACAGCTGCTGCCAACAATTGTGATTTCCTGTTTGAAGCGGCAGTGGCCGGTGCCATTCCGTCCGTGAAAGCAGTGTCTGGCTGCCAACAATATCAGCGAAGTGATGGGCATTGTCAACGGGACTACCAACTATATTCTGACCAAAATGACACTGGAAGGCATGACATTCCAGGAAGCGCTGGCGAAAGCTACCGAGCTGGGCTACGCGGAAGCAGACCCCACCTCCGATATCGAAGGGCTGGATGCAGCCCGCAAAGTGGCTATCATGGCATCCATTGCCTTTAACTCCCGGGTGGTGCTCAACGATGTGTATGTAGAAGGTATCACCAAGCTGACTGCAGAAGATATCGCCTATGCAACTGAAATGGGCTACACCATCAAGCTGCTGGGTGTGGCGCGGCATGCTGTCAATGACGGCATCGAAGTACGGGTACATCCGATGCTGATTCCAAGCAGTCATCCGCTGGCAACGGTAAATGATTCGTTTAACGCTGTGTTTGTCCATGGCGATGCAGTGGACGATGTGATGTTCTACGGCCGCGGCGCCGGTGAAATGCCGACGGCCAGCGCAGTGGTGGGAGATGTGATGGACATTGCCCGCAATATTCAGTTTAACTGCAAGGGTCGTATTCGCTGCACCTGCTATAAAGAGATCCCCATCAAGTCTATCGATGAATGCAGCAGCAGCTATTTCATCCGCATGCAGGCCCAGAATCGTCCTGGCGTGCTGGCCAATATTGCTGGCGCATTCGGCAAGAGCAATGTGAGCATTGCCCAGTTTGTACAGAAAAATGTACAGGATGAAGAGGCTGAAATGGTGCTGATCACAGAAAATGTGCTGGAAAAAGATTTCCGCGCTGCTGTGGAAGCCTTGAAACAGATGCCGATTCTGAAAGAAATTTCTGCAATTATCCGGGTGTACTCGGCATAAGATAAAAGGGGCGGATTTTGAGTGAAACGTATGCGGATCCCGGCGACGACCGCCAACATGGGACCGGGCTTTGACTGTATTGGCATGGCCTTTGATTTATACAACTATATTGATTTTGAACCGGCAGGAGCCGATGGCTACTGTGAACTGACTTCGGCCGGCGCCGCCGGAAGCATAGACCTGAGCAGAGAGAATCTGATCTACAAGGCTTATGCGGCGGTGTTTGCCAGTCTGGACAAACCTGAAGCGGGCATCCGGATGCATTTTGAGAACAATGTACCTTATTCCCGCGGGCTGGGCAGCAGCTCAGCGGCTCTGATCGGCGGGGTGAAGGTAGCCAATGAAGTGCTGGGCAATCCGTTGAATGATACAGAATTGTTAAACATTGCGCTGCAGTTTGAGGGCCATCCCGATAATATCGCACCGGCTCTGCTGGGCGGTGTGGTCATCAGTGGTCTGTTGGAGGATGGGCAGGTGTTTTACCGCAAGATCACACCGCCGAAAAATCTGCGCTGCACGGTGATCATTCCCGATTATCCGCTGTCTACGCAGAAGGCGCGGGAGGTACTGCCGCAGCAGATCTCCCGAAAAGATGCGGTGTTCAACATCGGTCGTATGGCGTTACTGGTAGATGCTATGCACACCGGTGATCTGCAGCAGCTGGCGCTGGCCATGGAGGACCGTCTGCATCAACCATACCGGATGCCTCTGATCATCGGAATGGAGGAGCTGATTCCGCAGGCCAAAGCGCTGGGCGCACTGAATGTTACCATCAGCGGCGCCGGGCCTACCATTCTGCTGGTCAGTGATGGGGAAAGGGACTTTACACCGTTACTGTCGCTGCTGGAGGAAAAAGGGGTAGCGGCAAATATTACAGCACTGCACCCGGTTGCGGAAGGTGCAGCGCTGATAAAAGGATAGGAGAGACAAACATGGCACTGATTGTACAAAAATATGGCGGAACATCGGTAGGAACAGTAGAGCGGGTCAAATGTGTGGCAAAACACATTGAAAGCTTCCGGAAAGCCGGACATGATATGATCATCACTGTTTCGGCGCCTAGCGGTGTGACCGACAAGCTGATTGATATGACAAAAGGGTTTGAAAAGAAACCGCCGACAAGAGAAATGGACGTGCTGTTATCCACAGGGGAACAGATCTCCATTGCGTTGTTGGCGATGGCCCTTCATGATCTGGGCATCCCGTCGGTCTCCATGACCGGCAGCCAGATGGGCATTATGACTACCGATGCCCACATGAAAGCAAGAATCAATTATATTAAAACCGATAAGATCCGCAAAGAACTGGATGCCGGTAAGGTGATCATTGTTGCCGGGTTCCAGGGCATCACGGAAGAAGGGGAGATCACTACCTTGGGTCGTGGCGGTTCGGATACCACTGCAGTAGCTGTTGCAGCAGCAACCAACGCTGATCTGTGCGAGATCTATACCGATGTGGACGGCGTTTACACCGCCGATCCCCGTATGGTACAGAATCCGCAGAAGCTGGCCATGATCACCCACGACGAAATGCTGGAACTGGCCAGTCTGGGTGCGAAAGTGCTGCACCCGCGTTCTGTGGAAATTGCGAAAATCCATGATGTAAAATTAAGCGTGCGTTCTAGTTTTGATACAACCAAGGAGGGGACCTTTGTGGTAAGCAGAGATCAGTTAGAAAAAGAATTTGTGGTGACAGGTGTAGCTTGTGACCAGAAGGTAGCAAAAATCGGAATTTTTGATTTGGAAGATAAACCAGGCTCCGCAACAAAAGTGTTCCAGGCTCTGGCAGATGCCAATGTCAATGTGGATATGATCGTACAGAGCGCAATGCGCAACGATCTGAACGATATTGCTTTTACTGTGCCAAAGGATGAAGCAGATAATGCGCTGGAAGTGCTGAATGCGCTGAAATCCGAACT
>CAMFFG010000096.1 GCA_945949655.1 uncultured Peptococcaceae bacterium | reverse complement strand
AGTTAACTACGTATACATTTGTAACATGTTAGCTGGTATGACTGATATCGCGAAAATTCCAGATCAGCTTGTTGTTCAGATCCAGCGTCTGATATCGATTTTGCATATAAACGCCCTCTTTCTCTCATTTTTCTTTTGGTACCTTGATATTATAGCACAATATTTTTCATTTTGTAAAGGTACCTTGAGTTTTTATGAGAGAACAAACAGGAAACACGGCGACAGGTGGAAGCGAGTATCAATTCTCCCAGTCTGCTGATGCGTTTTCACCGCCTTGTTCCAGCATCCGTTTCACCTGTTTGTCAAAGTCGGATGTGATTTGCTGTGTTCTATTAAAAGCTTCGTATTCTGTTTCAGCTTTTGCTTTTGCAGCCTTTGCAGAAATACTGCCTTTATCCTTCAAAATATCGTATCTGCGGAATGCCAGAAACTCGTTCACACTGGCAGCAAATTCTTCCATCGTAAACGTGTTTTCTCGCTCTATCAGGTCTTCAATATAATCAAAATATCCGGATACAGTCCGCTCTAACTGGCGAATCTGTTTTTCGTCCAGATAATTTTTTGCCACAGATACATCAGATTTCAAAATTCTTCCCTCCGGTGCATTTTTCCAGTTGGTAAGCCCCATGTGGTCTTTTTCCCGGTCTGCTTTGGTGTAGATGATCTCAGCAGCAGTTTGTCCCGTTATCGCATAATGAAATTTATTCTGCACCATAGCATAGAATTGCTGTGTTATTTCCGCATTTTTATCATAGTCGATACTGCACTCTGCAAAAATATCTGTTACCTGCTGCCAGATACGGCGTTCGCTGGCACGAATGGAGCGAACGCGTTCCAGCAATTCTTTGAAATAGTCTTTGCCAAAAGCCGTTTTCCCCTGCTTCAGGCGCTCGTCATCCATAGCAAAGCCTTTGATCATATATTCTTTCAGCACGCCTGTTGCCCAGATACGAAATTGCGTTGCTCTGCGGGAATTAACACGATAACCAACAGAAATGATAGCATCCAGGTTGTAGAAATTTGTTTCATTGGTTTGTGTTTTACCTTTTATTGCGCCGTGCTCAGTGGTTGTTGCAAATTTTGCAACAACCACCTCTTCAACCAATTCTCCCTCAGCAAAAATATTTTTCAAGTGCCTGCTAATAGAAGATTTGTTTACATTAAATAGTTCTGCCATAGCCTTTTGCGTCAGCCAGATGGTTTCATCTTTGATAAGGGCATTGACTGATATGTTTTCTTCTGCGGCCTGATACATCAGAAAATTGAATTCTTTCGCCATAAATTACACCTCGATTTCTGCGCTCTCGGCATTGCATTTCACAATGCCGGTTTTCTCTCTGCTGTCCTCAGCTTCCACACAGCTGGACACGGAAAGATCATAGTGATTACTTTCAATTTCACTTACCTATTAAGTGTATCATGCAAGTGTGAAAAAAATCAACGAATAGCGAAATGATTCCAAGTATGTGTGTAGCTTTTTATTATTTTTCCATAAAAAACAGCGTACCGCCGAAGCGATACGCTGTGAATCAACAACGAGAGAACCAGGATTAGTTCTGGGTTGCCAGGTAATGATACATTTCATCTAACATTTCGTCCGTGATGTATACAGGGTTGTTGCGCAGGTTTGGATGAACACTGATGCGAACCAGATCAGCGATCTGTTCTTCGGTCAGGTTCAGGTCTTTCAGACCATTGCGCAGGCCCAGTCTTGCTTTCAGAGCATGAATTTCATCAGCCATTACGTTCATGTCACGGAAGCCCAGTTTACGAGCAAATTCGTCCATACGTGGACCAACTTCCGGATCGTTTGCATTGATGTGTGCAAAGTAGTCCAGGGTGATACCGCAGGCTTCGCCGTGTGGAATGTGATGGATGTTGGTCAGCGGGAAGGAGCAAGCATGAGAACCGGTGGTCAGTGGAATGGTGAAAGCCAGACCAGCCATTACGGAAGCTTCGCACATTTTTTCTCTTGCTTCTGCATCCTGCGGATCTTTGTATGCACGTTCCAGATATTTGAATACCAGGTCGCAAGCGTGTAATGCTACTGCATCACAGATCGGCTGATGGTTTTTGCTCCAGAAACCTTCTACAGCATGGCACAGTACGTCGATGCCGCAGCCGGCCGTTACTTTTGGTGGGCAGCTGTAGGTCAGTTCAGGGTCGATAACAGCCAGTGTCGGGTAGAAGTTCAGGCAGTTGATCGGAGCTTTTTTGCCCAGAGCATGGTTGGTTACGACAGATACTTTGGTAACTTCAGAACCGGTACCAGCTGTGGTTGGAACAGCGATCAGCGGCAGATGTTCTTTTGGCAGAGCTTTGCCGGTGCCATGGTAGTCAGCGATAGAGTCGTTGGTCATGCATACGGTTGCTGCAGCTTTGGCAGCATCCAGAGCGGAACCGCCGCCTAATGCTACAACGAAGCCGTGTTTGTTTTTCCGGATCAGTTCAGCACATGCGTCGATTTCGGTTACATCCGGGTTTGGAGAAACATCGCCGAAAGCAGCGGTCAGAGCGCCATTGCTGCCGTCTACGATCTTCTGAGCCAGACCGTTGGTCATGAAGAATTTATCTGCTACCAGCAGACCGTTTGCAATGCCCAGTTCCTGAGAGATTTCATCGATTTTGTTGATCAAGCCAGCGCCGAATCTGATTTCTACTGGCTGAATATAATTCCAAGATGCCATGATAAAAAATCCACCTTTCAAATTTGAATATTTTTTTGTGGTGCCTATGCACCTTAGTAAGACAGGCCATCTACTTTTTTTGCAAATAGACAGCCTGTCAGAAAACTCATATTAGTATAACAAGTCGCAATAACTCATGCCCGGGGCAGAATTATTTTACGATAGCCATAGCTGTGGTGTAGTTAGGATCTTTTTCTACAGTAGCTAACTGTTCGTCGATCCAAGTCAGAACTTCATCAAATTTTGGCAGGATTTCATCCAGCTGTTCTTTGGTGATGATCAGTGGAGGACAAATGGACAGTGTGTTTTCACGACCATAGGTGTGAACGTTGTATTCGTTTTCCAGTTTTGCGATAGCCTGTGCTTTCAGAGCATTCGGGCAGCCGTAGAAGTCCAGAGGTTCACGGGTTTCTTTGTCTTTTACCAGTTCGAATGCGGAGAACAGACCAATGTGTCTTGCTTCGCCAACGCAGGCATGTTTTTCAACCATTTTGTCTTCCCATTCAGCCAGGTAAGCGCCAACTTCTTTTACATGGTCACAGATGTTGTGATCCAGATAGTAGTCAACTGCTGCATTACCAGCTGCGCAAGCCAGTGTATGACCACTGTAGGTCAGACCGCACTGCAGAACATGGTCTTCAAAGTATTTGCTGATTTCTTTGCTCATAACTACGCCGCCCAGTGGAACATAACCACAGGTAACGCCTTTTGCGAAGGTGATGATATCCGGAACGATATCGAAGTTCTGCCAGCAGAACATTTCACCGGTACGAGCAAAGCCGGCCATAACTTCGTCGCAGATCATCAGGATGCCGTATTTGTCGCACAGAGCGCGTACGCCTTCCATGTATCCTTTTGGTGGAACCAGAACGCCGTTGGCACCAGTGATGGATTCCATCATGATAGCTGCCACATTGTCGGTACCTTCATAGTGCAGCTGTTCTTCTAACAGGTGCAGATAGTATTTGGTAGCTTTTTCTTCATCAGCTTTGTCCCAGCCATCATGATAGGTGTATGGGTCGATGAATTTCACGAAACCATTTGCACCGCCTAATTCAGCAGCGAAACGTCTCCAGTCACCGGAAGCGTTGGATGCACCCAAGGTAGCACCATGGTAGCTTCTGTAACGGTTGAAGATTTTGGTACGGCCAGTGAAGTTACGAGCGATTTTGATAGCATTTTCATTGGCGTCCGCACCGGCATTGGTGAACAGAACTCTCTGGAAGTGATCAGCACCAGCGATGTCTACGATTTTTTTAGCCAGTGTGGATTTTGCTTCTGTAGCATAGCAAGGAGCAGCAAAGCAGAGCTGGTCAGCCTGTGCTTTGATAGCATCTACGATTTCTGGCAGGCTGTGGCCCAGGTTTGCACATACTAACAGAGAGGACATATCTGCGATTTCGTTTCCATCATAGTCGTACAGATAGATACCTTTCCCGCTTTTGATTGGTCTTGCAGCACCGCCGGATTTGGACCAAGACTGAGCGATGTACTGTGCATGCATCTGAGAAATTTCTTTTCCTGTTAATGCCATTGTAAATTACCATCCTTTCAGAATAGAAAAAATATTTTTAAAAAGGAATTGATGTCTTGTACAACATTGCGCATTCCTTTTTTGCAACCTATAAATATAATATATCACAACCAAAAAATTTCAATATATTAAAGCATAACTTTTTATGTGCTATCGCACACAGGGAGTTATACTTATTATAAAAAAATTCAGTTTATGCAATCCCGCTGCATCACATGATCTTTTTCAGCATGAACGCAATGCTGTAGAGCAGCCTGGTATCCAGCTCCGACAGATCACAGTTCAGCATCTCCTCGATCTTGTTGATCTTATAATTAATCGTATTTCTGTGTACAAACATGGCTTCCGCCGTTTCCTTGACGCTTCCGCTGTGATCCAGATAGCACTGCAGAACATCACAGTAATTGGTCTGGTTCAGACTGTCGTATTCCACCAGCTTCTGAATGGTCTCGGCATAATACTCGTTGATCACGTCCTGGTTTTCGATATCCATTAACAGTTTATAGATCCCAAGCTCCTGATATGCCACAACATCTTTGTCATTGTGCACATTTTTCTGCAGCTTCAGAACCTGACAGGCCTGCCGGTAGGATTTGCCGATGCTCTGAGCCCCCGGCGTGCAGCGGCCGATGCCTACATAGCACTGTTCCTTCTGGAAATTGCATCGTTTTAACAGATCGGTCACCGCTTTTTTTACCATATCCTCTGCGTAATCGGCAAACAGTAACACGATCGTTCCGCCCAGTTCAAAGGCAAAGGTCTTTTTGCGGGAAAAGATCATGTAGTTTTCCATGATCTTCAGATAGCGCTGCATTTTTTCTTCTGCAACGGGTTCGCCATCTTCCTCGATGTCTATCACGGTAATGCAGTAGGACCAGGTGCGCAGAAAATTATTGCGTTCCAGCTGCGGCACATACAGTTCTTCCTGACCGCTGAAAAAAATGGCGTTTTTCACTGCACTGGACAGTTCCAGATTAAATTTATCAGACTCGGTGATCATATAGCAGAAGGTGCGCATGATCTCCGCCATATGCACCTGCCAGGGTACTGTGAACAGCGGAAATCCTTCCGCATTGCATCCTGCAGGAAGTCCTTTCCGCGTGATATCGGAAAAGAACGCCCCTGCATCTATGCCCAGATCGGACAATGCTGCGCTCCGTGTACGGGAAACGTTTCATCGGAGGAATACAGAGAAATCTTCCGCGACATTACGTCCATGCTCCGCGGTTCTTTTGAGGATGTCAGAAAATCGCTGCAGGAAAAAATGGAAGATGCAGCTGAAAATCTCGCATTTGAGGCAGC
>CAMFFG010000095.1 GCA_945949655.1 uncultured Peptococcaceae bacterium | reverse complement strand
CGACCACCGAGATCTACACTCTTTCCCTACACGACGCTCTTCCGATCTGCTGGCGGTCCCGGTAGAAGGTCACCGTCATTTTTTTCTGTTTGCTGCCGGCTTCCCACTGCGCCCAGCGCAGATCCCGATGCAGCTGCTGAATGGCAAAATCCATCGTTGCCTGCTGCCAGTTCCGGTAAAGAGAAGGTGCCACTGCAGTGCACAGTATGGTCAGCAATACCAGTACCACCAGCATTTCCGCCAGGGTAAAACCCTTTTCTGATCGCATACGGTCTCCCCCCCTATAACAGATACTGATACGACTGCAGCATAGGCAGAAACAGACTGCCCGTCATCAGCAGAACCGCCAGGCCAAGCAGGATAATAAAGCAGGGTTCCAATAATCCAATCAGGTTCTGCATCCGTTTCTGAAAATTCTGCTGATAATAACCGCTCAGCTGCAGAAATGCGGCCGGCAGAGCGCCGCTCTGCTCACTGATCATCAAAAGCTGTCTGGCCATCTTAGGCAGAAAACTGCAATGCTGCAGGCCATCGCCCAGATAATGCCCCTGTGCGACCTCGCGATGCAGCTGTTCCAGTTCCTCTTCAAACAGACTGCGCCGGTAAATCTGCCCGATCGCCTGTAAACAATGGGGAAGCAGCATGCCTCCAGAAAGCATCAGCCCCAGTGCCTGTCCGATCTGAATAAACCAGTACTGCTGATAGAGCCTGCCCAGCAAAGGCAGATGCAGCAGTACCCTCTTTATCTTTGTTTTTTGCGCGGGCTGCTGCAAGGCCCAGTGCAGCACAGCGCCCGCAGCAGCGCCCAGAATGGCCAGACCCAGCAGCAGAACAGGCCATTGCTGCTTTAGCAAGCCGCTCAGCTGCAGAATTTTTTGTGTCAGCCAGGGAAGCTCTGCGTCAAAACTGGCATAAGTCTGCACAATGGCCGGCACCACAAACAGAAACATGGCACCAATGGCCAAATGCATCAGAATAAATAAAACGATGGGATAAAACAGGGCGGAACACAGCATCTGACGGATCTGTGTCTGTTTTTGAAAATAGTCGGCAGCCTGCTCCAGTGTCTCTGCCATTTTCCCATTCTGTTCCCCTGTCAGAACAAATTCCAGCAGCACCGGCGAATAGCGGATCCGGCTTTGCCGCATGGCCTGCGCCATGGATTGTCCCTGCTGAACGGCTCTGCCTGTTTCCAGCAGAAATCTGCGGCAAGTCGGATGGGTCAGCTCGGTCCCAACCAGAAGCAGCGCTGCCGGCAGCTGCATCCCCCCGGATAGAGCAAACGAGAGCTGCTGACAGATAAAATGCTGCTGTTGCAGTGAAATTTTTGGCTCCAGTTTTATGTTTGCCAAAAAAAATTGCTCCTTTGTCTGTAAAAATCTCTGGAACTTGTTCATAACTGCGGCCCTAATACAGCTGTAATTTCCTCCATCACTGTATCTCCTTTCTCTACTTTCTGTTTTCCATCCATGGCCATGGAGGAAAAGCCTGCTGCGATCCGTTCCTCCTGCTGTAAAAATACCTTGTACTGGCTTAAAAGCTGCCGAACGGTTTTATCACAGAGCATGACCTCCTGGATGGCCAGACGGCCCTGTACCGTGTCGTCCCTGATCCGGCGCACAAGCCGCTGCGCGATAACACCGTTCAGACAGCTGGCAAGCAAATGGGAAGCGATGCCCATCTCTACCAGCCGTTTGATTGCACCCAGGGCATCGCTGGTATGCAGAGAAGCAAGTACCAGATGCCCAGTGTAGGCCAGACGGATCGCAATTTCTGCTGACTCCAGATCGCGGATCTCGCCCACCATGATGATATCCGGATCCTGCCGCAAAACACTGCGCAGCCCGCGGGCAAAGGTGAGACCCGTCTTCTCATTGATCTGTACCTGATTGATGCCGGTCATCTCATACTCGACCGGATCTTCCAGCGTCACAATGTTTTTACCGGTTCCACGCAAGGCTGCCAGCATGCTGTATAAGGTGGTGGTTTTGCCGCTGCCGGTGGGACCGCACACCAGAACGATCCCGCTGGGGATCTGCAGCAATGTTTTTACTTTTGCCAGATTTTCAGCGGAAAACCCCAGTTCATCCAGAGAAAGAAACTGTTCCTGCTGACCCAGAATGCGCAATACCATTTTTTCTCCCTGAAACACTGGCAGCGTGGAGACACGCAGGTCATACTGCTGCCCCTGCCATAATACAGCCATATGCCCATCCTGCGGTAACCGTTTTTCTGTAATATCCAGCTCTGCCATCACCTTTAAGCGGTTCAGTACCAGCGGCTGCCACTGCCCGGAAACCGGCTGCCACTGTTTTAACTGGCCATCACAGCGGAATTTTACCAGCAGCTCCGCTTTTCCCGGTTCCAGATGAATATCGCTGGCCTTACACTGCAAAGCCTGCCCAATGATCTGATTGATCAGATGGGCGGCAGTCTGCTCCCGCCCATCCGGCTGTGTATCGATCTGGTGAATCTGATGCTTTTCACGCTGCCCGTTCGCTGCTGACTGCTCCACGGCCAGGCCATAGGGAGCGGATGATCCTAGCGCCATGTTGTACTCCTCCTGTTATAAGCGTTTTTTCATTTTTACCATATCATACCATTCGTTGCCTGACAAGCAGATTGTTTCGACATAGTTTGCCGGGAAACAAAAAAGAAGAAAAAAGAGCCAACAAATTGACTCTTTTTTCTTCTTTTTCACTAAAATGCTTCGGCGTACTTCTTTTTATTCTGTTTTCCCATGCGCCTTTAGAATCGGCTGATTCATTTTTTCCATGAGCATTTTATAAAAATATTTATTGGCTTCTTCCTTGCTGGCAAAGGTACGGCTGCCTAAATGAAGGCTGTTTTGCCCATAAAATACTTCCCAGCTGGCACCTTTTTTCTGCAGACAATAGGCGTGCTCTTTATAAGTCCCGACCGAATAAAAGATCGGGTCCATTTTTTCCAGCAACTGTTGCAGTACCTCATCTTTCATAAAAACTCCCCCTTCTCAGATACAGCTGTCGTCCGCAGGTATCATGCTGCAGCATAATATCGCTATGGTTTTATCAGGATTCCTCCTGCAGATTTGTTTTTTCATCGGGCTGATAATATTGCCGGAGCAGCTGCCACGCTTCTTCCGCATGCAGCCCACCGTTTACCTGACCGGCATAACGAATTTTCAGCAGAGAATCGCTGCTTTCCGCCATGATATCCGCCTTCACCTGAATGATCTGCAGATCGCGGCGGCTGCGCAGGCGGATCCAGTGATACCGGTCATCATGATCCGCCACAAAAAAGATATGATGTTCTTTTAAGATTGCTTTCAGTTTTTCTAACTCCTCACGGGCTGCAGATGTGCCCACACCGCCCGTTAACAATTTCCAGACCTGATCGTCAGGATTCGCTATGATCATATACAAAACATCCTTTCTTCGGGATATTTTTATTATAGCACAAAATTCCAGAAAGTAAAATATGTCTCACAAATAAGAAAAACATGCCGCACATTATGCGGCAGCGCTCAGCGCCAGTATTTTTGCATAGCATGGGCGCTGTTTCTCTTATGAAAAACAAATGTCCCTGTAAAGAAGATACGCGCACGGGACGTTCGCTTCTGAAAAACATTCGTCTTTATTTGAAAGATTTTATCTTTTTACAACAGCTTTACATTTTCTTTCCTGCTGTCTAAAAAAATATATACTGTTTTTTAAAAAGCAGCAAAATTTCTCTTTCTTTTTTTTGCATACTGTATTATACTTGTTTTTGTTGTATAAAAGCACTATAAAAAAGGGGGATTTTTTGTGTCTCAGGGAAAAAAAGGATTGGGCCTTGTCCCAAAACTGCTGATAGGGATCCTTGCCGGTATTCTGATCGGCATGTACCTTCCTACCATACTGGTGCAGATTCTGGTTACGGTTTCTTCCGTATTCTCTCTGTTCCTGAAATTTGTCATTCCATTTATCATTTTGTCTTTTGTAATCGCAGGGATTGCGGATTTATCGCAGGGAGCCGGCAAGCTGCTCGGAATCACCACCGCCATTGCCTACAGTTCTACCATCCTGGCCGGTACACTGGCTTATACAGTGGCGACGACGGTATTTCCCAGAATTCTTGGAGCTGAGCTGGCCTCCGATATCGGAGATCCCAACGCGGGGATGCTGTCCTCTCTGGTCAATATTCCGCTGTCTCCTATGTTTGATGTGACTGGTGCCATTGTATTTGCTTTTATCATGGGAATCGGAATTTCTTATGTCCGTACCTCCGGGCAGGGCGAAGTGTTATATCACGCTGTCATGGAATTTCAGATCATTGTCCGTAAAGTACTGGAGAAAATCATTATTCCATTTCTGCCAGTTTACATTGCCGGAACCTTTGCCAATATCGCTTATTCCGGTCAGGTTTTCAGCATTCTCGGTATCCTGTGGAAGGTATTCTGCATTGCGATCCCATTGCAGCTGATCTACCTGTTCGTTATGTTTATGATCTCTGGCGCCATCGGGAAAAAGAATCCTTTTATGATGATGAAAAACCAGATCCCGGCTTACCTGACTGCAGTAGGCACCCAGTCTTCCGCTGCAACCATTCCGGTGAATGTGGCCTGTGCAGAGAAAAACGGTGTATCCAAGCAGATTCGTGAATTTGTGGTACCTTTATGCGCAACCATTCATCGGGCTGGCAGTATCACCTCTTTGACCTGTTTTTCCATCGCCTTGTTATATATGAATGGGATGGATTATTCTCTGGGCGTGTACATGCCATTTCTGTTTATCCTGGGCATTGCTATGGTAGCCGCTCCAGGTGCGCCTGGCGGCGCTGTTATGAGCGCGCTTCCTTTCCTGCCGATGATCGGCATCGCGGTGGACAGTCCACTGGCTTCCCTGATGATTGCACTTTATCTGACACAGGATAGCTTTGGCACCGCTGCCAATGTATCTGGCGATAACGCCATTGCCGTTGTCATTGATACCATCAACAACAAAATGCATAAGCATCCATCCACAGCAAAATAATTTATAAAGCAGAACAAGGGGCTATCCAACGAAGAGATTCGTGAATAGCCCCTTGTTCTGTTTTATTATAAGATCCGACTGAGCAGATCGATCAGAAACTGCACCAGCGGGATGGTGCCCAGACAGGCGATGGTGCTGACAAACACGGTCTCCGCCGCAACCCGTTCATCCCCGCCGTAGGTGCGGGCCATCATGGTGATGGCAACCATAGGCGGCAGACTCAGAATCGTTGCCAATAGCAGGCTGACTGTGTGATCAAAAAACAGCCCAGTCACAAAATAGGCGATCACCGGTACAATGGTCATTTTCAGAACGATCAGAACATACACATGGGGTTTCATCAGCATGGAAAGCACCGGCATGGTAGCCAGAAGTGCACCCAGATACAAGAGCGCCAGATAACGGCTGCAGTCGCCCAGCCCTTTGATGGTGGTCACCACCGGATCCGGCAGCGTGATGCCAAAATACAGCAGCACCAGTGCGATGGCAATGCCGACCAGCGATGGATTTAACAGATTGCGCAGCATACTGCCGCCTTTGCGTTTGGCATTGCGGGTACAAAGAAACACACCGACCGACCATAATAAGATCTGAGCCAGCGTCATATAGATCAGCAGGCACACCGCCACCTGAC
>CAMFFG010000094.1 GCA_945949655.1 uncultured Peptococcaceae bacterium | reverse complement strand
CCCGATTCTCAATGGCGCCGTCCGCACCGATCCAGACCCGATTTTCCTCCTCACCTTCCAGCCAGGTGGTGGCAAAGCCATCCAGCTGCGGTTTTTCTGACAGACAGCTGCCATCAGCCAGCGCAATATATTCCATTTCTCCAGTGCTGTAATAGGCTGTCAGATAGCGGCGAAACCGCAAAGGAAGCTGCTCCTGCCGCTCATAGCAGCAATACAGCAGCTGAGCCAGCCGGCTGAGCGACTGGTTATTCAGGCTTGCACCCGTCTGCCCTTGCTCCTCCTCCAAGAACAATCCGTCCGGTTTGCTGACCAGTTTATAAAATTCCATGTTTCTCACGCTCCCAGGCACTGCTGATGGTTCGCAGAATTTCCTCAAAATTTTTTTCAGTAGTGTCAATCACCAGGTCTGCTACCAGTTCCCAACACACCTGACTGGCATATAATTCTTCCAGCAGATGCGCCTGCCGCAATAAAGGCCGATTTGCTCTGCGCACCACCCGCCGCCGGATCATTTCCGGCGTAGCCTGCAGACAGACCAGCATCCCTGACTGCCGCATAAACTCCAGACGCTCCTCCGAAAGCTGCAGCGTACCACCAGTGGCAATCACACAGTTTTCCCGGCGCAACAGTTTTACCAGCACCAGATTTTCTTCTGACTGAAACCGGATCTTCCCATATTTCCAGTACAGCGTCATCAGATCCATGCCAGTTATTTTTTCCATCTCAATATCCGTATCATAAAAATCCATACCAAGTCGTTCTGCCAGTCTACGGCCCACAGAGCTCTTGCCGGTACCCATAAAGCCAACCATTCCAAAATCATACATGAAAAATAGACCACACTGGTTTTACAGGTGATCTATTTTTTTCATGATTAAGCTTCCCCTCTGGTTGGAACGATACAGATAAATTCCAGCGGCTGTCTGCCGGTGTTCGTAAAGCAGTGCTGGTCATTAGACGGCACATAGGCACAGTCCCCAGCCTGAATGGCGTATTCTTTTCCGGCGATCATCAGTGTGCCGGTACCGGAAATGACATAAT
Source organism: uncultured Peptococcaceae bacterium (assembly GCA_945949655.1). Lineage (GTDB taxonomy): Bacteria > Bacillota > Peptococcia > Peptococcales > Peptococcaceae > UBA7185. The sequence goes on along the minus strand of CAMFFG010000094.1, from coordinate 4,649 downwards.
TGATATGCGGCCAGTCATGGGCGTGTGCCGGCGAATTGCCGCCTGCCTCCAGCGTGATGATCCGCATCACATAATCCTCCCAGCCCTGTTCGGGGCCTATGGCAACCTGTTTTACCGCACCCTTGGCGCCGCCCGGTGTCATATCAATTTTCGGCATATCTTTTACATTTCCAACGAACATGGTATCACCTCATTCTCAGATTTGCTTTTATTATAACAAGATTTGCTGAGAAGATAAACAAAAATCTCTTAATAATTCAGACGAATTCTGTCGGAAACCATGGCAATAAATTCCGAGTTAGTGGGTTTTCCCTTTTCCAGATTAATCGTATAGCCGAAGTATTCGGTCATCAGATCGATGTTGCCTCGCCCCCAGGCCAGTTCAATGGCGTGACGGATCGCCCGCTCCACCCTGCTGGGTGTGGTATTATATTTTTCTGCAATTTTTGGGTACAGATCCTTGGTGATACCGCTTAACAGATGCACATCATCCAGAATCATCAGAATAGCCTCGCGCAGATACTGATACCCTTTTACATGGGCCGGCACGCCCATATCGTGCAGCAGTGAGGTCACTTCTACCTCCACCGGCTTTCTTTTGAAGGAACGGCTGACCTGATATACAGGAGCCGGGTCCGCCAGCGCCAGATTGCCTACCACGCTGCCGCTTTCCATAACCATAGACGGATAATAGTGGCAGATATCTTTGATCCGCTCATAAATCCCCTCCAGCTCAAAGGGTTTCACCAGATAATCGATGGCGCCTTTCATCATGGCCCGCTGGATCATGCTTTCATTGGCAAAAGCGGTCAGCATAATCACTTTTGGTTTTACCGGTTTATTCTGCAGCCGATCCAGAACACCCAACCCGTCCAGACGGGGCATGATCATATCCAGAAGCAGCACATCCGGCTGCAGTTTTTCTGTTTTTTCTAAGCATTCCCAACCATCAGCAGCCGTACCGACCACTTCCACATCCTCTTTTTCTTTCAGAAAATTTTCTAAAATTCCAACAAACTTCTGATTGTCATCTGCTAATAAAATTTTAAACATCTTCATTCGCTCCTTTTTCTGATTTCATGATTTCCAGATGGTTCCCTTCAACAAATAAATTTTGACAGGATTCCATGATTTCTCTGGAAAATTAAAAATATTATTGGTAATCTCTTACTATTTATAGAATACCTTATTTTTACAGAATATGCAAGTGTTTTTTTGCAGAATGACACAAATTTTTTTGCAAGTGCCCGAATTCAATAAAAATCAGCTTATTTTTCGGGATTCCGCAGCATTCTCTGCAAAATACAGCTGAAAAAGAAAGCTACAAAGAAAAGAAATCTGTCGCCATAAAAATACGCCTCACAGAATGGAATCTGTTTCAAACTCCATCCCATGAGGCGTACAGCAGGTTGTTCCCAAACATTCTGAAATTTTAACACCATGCAGGAATCAAGAAGTGCCGACGACCTGTTGCTGTAACAGATCCAGCGGATTGACCGGCTCTCCCAGATAGCGGGCCGCAAAATAGAAATTTCCTTCTTCCTGCTGCCTGCTGGTCATCCCGATGGCCTGCCCTTTTTCCACGGGCTCATTGAGCGCTACATAGCACTGGGCACAGCAGCCGTAAACAGTCACAAGTCCATTGGCATGGGAAATCTCCACGGTATACAGACCGTTCTGCTCCTGTAATCCAGTCACGGTGCCACTGTAGGCCGCACAAATTTTTTCCTCCGGTTCGGTGGCGATCCACAGACCATCCTGAAACTGCGCCGCCATCTGACTCTGATCCCAGCCATAGGCATTCAGTACCTTGCCGGTTACCGGCACCGCCATAGCCTCCTGCACGGGATGTATCGGTGCGTTGACCCGGACTGCATCCTCACTGGTAAGGCTGTCCATCGGAAAACCATTGAAAAATTGCATTACCGGTGCCAGATCTGCATCGGTAGTAAAACTTTGCCGCAAAAACTGCTGCCAGGTAAGACTGCCCGGTGAAGTGCTCTGAAAAATCGTCAGAACCAGAAAAAAAACACCCAGCGAACCGGCTATCTGACCGCAAAATCGCCAGAAAGCCCTGCACGGTGTTTTCCATTTCTGCTTTGCATATCCTGCCATGCATATCCCTCCATTTCTTTGTCAGCAATATATTCATCTTTATGCCAGCAACAAAGAAAATATATCCGGAAGGATTTCTTTTTTTAGGATTCTGTCACAAGCTGCTCGTTGTAGCTGCCCAGAAATTTAAAATAGCCCAGTTGATTGTTCAGATCATTCAGCAGCCAGTGCACCTGAAAATCACTGCAGCGTCCCTCAATATCCAGATAAAACAGGTACTCAAATTTCTTTTCCGGATAAGGGCGGGATTCCAGCTTGCAGAGATTCAGATTATTCAGCGCAAACTTATGCAGCAGATGATACAGCGCACCGGGCTTGTGCGGCACCGTGAGACACAGACTGATCTTGTTGGCATCCGCAGAAAACCCCGGTGTTTTACTGATACAGATAAAGCGGGTGGCATTGCCGGTGATATCCTGTACATCCCGTTTTAAGGGCTGCAGGTCATACAGCTGCGCACATTTGGCCGAAGCAATGGCACCCAGATGCGGATTGTTCTGCTCCGCCACAAATTTAGCTGCCGCCGCCGTGTTGGAGTATTCGTGAAACCGGATAGACGGGTGCGTTTCCTGCAGGATCTGACACTGGCCCAATGCCTGCGGGTGAGAATAAATATCAGTCAGTCCCTCCAGAGCGCTTCCATCCACGGTCAGTAAATTATGCCGCACCAGCACTTTGGTATCTTTGATAATGTAAAAATTATGCTTTCGCATCAAATCGTACACCTGTACCACCGACCCGGCCGTAGAGTTCTCAATGGGTAAGACACCGTAATCCACATTGCCGCTTTCCACTGCCTGAAACACTTCTTCAAACTGATCAAAAAAACGGATCTCCGGCTCGACAAAAAACTGGTCTGCCGCCTGATGGGAAAAAGATCCCTCCACACCCTGACAGGCCACGCGAGCCTTGCAGGGCAGTTCCGCTCTGGCATCCAGAATCAGGTCCAGCTCGGTCTGATAATCCATGCTGGCCACAGGTTGCTCCTCCTGCCGCAGCACCTCTTCCAGCATTGCTGTGGTCTCCTGCATCAGATTTTTCCGTTCTGCGTAAAGATGCTCTATCTCCTGCTCCATAGCAGCAATCTGCTGCTGTAAATTAAGAATCTGTTCCAGTTGATTCTGTCTCATGTTGTTTCTCCTTTGTCATCTGATCAGGGTTTTCGTCCGCCGCCATATAATCTGTGGTGGCAACCGGCAACGCCCTGTTTTCCAGGCGCTGTCGGATATAAGTTTTAAACAATGTGTATATCACCGCCATAGCGGGCACGCCTACGATCATACCGGCAAAACCGGCCAGGCCACCACCCACCAGAATGGCAAACATAACCCAGATTGCGGGCAATCCTGTGGTGCCACCCAAAATCCGCGGCCCGATGATATTGCCATCCACCTGCTGCAGCACCAGAATAAACACCAGAAACCAGATGGCCTGAATGGGGTCTACGATCAGAATAATGAAAGCACTTGGAATCGCCCCGATAAACGGACCAAAAAAGGGAATTACATTGGTCACGCCGATAATCACACTGATCAATAGTACATAGGGCATCTTCATGATGGACAGACAGATAAAAGCCAGAATACCGATGATCAGCGAATCGATCAGCTTACCGTTGATAAAGCCATTAAACGTAACATTGGTCAGATGCCCCACATACAGCATCTGTTCCACCGTTTTTCTGCTGAAGAGCGCATAGAGCACCTTGCGCAGCTGAGCAAAAAACTGTTCCCGGGACATCAGCAGATAAATCGAAATAATCACTGCCACAAACACATTGATCACACCATTGGTCACCTGTCCGGTCAGACCCAGGAGCCGCTGAAATCCGGTCAACAGCAGCGTACTACCCATGGCCAGAATATTCTCCCAGGCATCCATCAGTTTTTCGTACAGCACCGGATCAATATGATACTGCTGACTCAGATCGGAAAACCAGAGATTCATATAGTGATCGATGTTTAACGCAAAGTCCTGCACATTTTTAATGAGCGTGATCGTACTGTCGATCAGCTGCGGTACCAGGAAAGCAATCAGGATCCCGATGAACAGCGCAAAAATCACCATGACCAGCAACACAGCCACGGCCCGCCGGAATTTATCATGTTTCAGGGCCGGCCCCATGATGCGATCAAAGTATTTCACCGGATTGTTCAGCAGAAAAGCGATCACAAAGCCATACACGAAAGGACGCAGAATATCCAGCACAGTGCTGGTAAATCCACGAATCGTTTCCAGATGCAGCAGTGCAAAATAAAAAGAGATTCCGACCAGAACCACCACAATATTCGCCAGCATCCGATTGAGAAACTCTTTGCTAAAATCCAGTTTCATATCCATCCTCCTCGCCATCCGGTCATATTTTTTGTTATGCCTGTTTATGATATCCATTCTGCCGGTATTCCGCAATGGTTTTTAATAACACTTCGCCATAGTTTGCAATTTTGCTCTCTCCCATGCCTGTAATCTGTTCCAGGGCCATCGGACTAAGCGGCTGTTTGCGGGCCAGCTCCAGCAATGTCTCATCACTGAGC
>CAMFFG010000093.1 GCA_945949655.1 uncultured Peptococcaceae bacterium | reverse complement strand
CGGGATAGTTCAGCAGCACCTCCACTTTTGTTTTTGCCGCCGGGTCCCGTTCAAATACCACCTGAATATCTTCTTTCATCTGCTCAAACATAAGCAATCCCTCTTTTCTATGATATCGCTTCCCATTTTATGTCCTGTTATACTGCTTTTTCTGCTTTCTGCGAAAGCTGCATCATGTTTCGTCTGCTACCTGTTCCGCACTCAGATATTCTGAAAAGAAAATGCTTTCCACTACATCCCGAAACATTTTATAATGTCTCTGTTTGACCGGATGAGCCTCCCCGTTCCAGAGCAGGGTCGTTTCATTGACCTGCAGCTGCTGGCTGCTGCCATCCTCCAGCTGAAATACCACGGTAAACTCTGGTGCTTCTGTCATTTCTGCCGCATCATATTTCACGCGCAGAATATCCACTGCACTGCAGGCATTTTTGATGCTTTCCTTGTCGTTCAGCACCTTCACCTCTTCGGTCAGTCTATGATCCTGAATTTCAATGGAGGCCACCGCTTTCTCCTGCGGCAGGCTTTTGATCTCCATGCCGTTGATCAGATAACCGACCAGCCACATGGCAAACAGCATCGCCACACACATAAAAATAAACGAGCGGCGGTCTTTCTTTTCTGCTTTCTGTTTGGCCTCCGCCTCTCTTCTGGCTTTTTCCTTTTTCGATATCTTGTTTCCCACCTGATTCCCTCTTTTCTGTATTCTCTGCTGTGTTTTTGTGCAAACAAAAACGGCTGCCCATCTCCTTAGAGACGCGCAACCGTGGTTCCACTCTAGTTTCATCCGGACAATCCGGATGCTTATATGGTCGTTAACGAGACCAGACGGAACTGCCTACTGCCTGTTTCGGCACTCAGCGGTTCAACTCCCGGGTGCACTTCTTTCTGTTTTCCGTCAGATCTGCTTTCAGCCGATGACAGATCCTCTCTGGCACTTCCCGCAGAAATACTCTACCCGTTCTCCGTTTTTGTGTATGAAATGCTTACAGCGTATAGCTGTATTGTATGCAATCTGCCATAGCTTTGTCAAGCAAAATTTTTTCAGACAAACTTCTCCTCAGACAAACTGCTCCGCCTCGCTGCGCCGTGCCAGCATAGCCACATTGCGCCAGCGCTGCAGCACGGTATCATATCCCAGCTTTGTGCGCACACCCAGCTCGGTGTAGCCGCATTTGCGAAACAGCTGCAGACTGGGCAGATTGTCATCAAAAATCAGCGCCTCCAGTGTCCAGATACCGTTGCGCTCGCTTTCTGCCGCCGCGGCTTCCAGCAGTTTGCTGCCAATACCCTGGTGCTGATAATCATCGTGAATGTAAATGCTGATCTCCGCCACGCCGCTGTACACTGCACGGGCAAAGCTGGGCGCCAGCGCTGCCCAGCCCACCACCTGTCCGTCAGCGGTCTGTGCCACCAGACGGGTGTGCTTGTGATGTTCGGTATCCCAGGTGGCATACGCCGGTACCTGCTGTGCAAAGGTGGCTTTGTGGCTGGCAATGCCCTGCTCGTAGATAGCGGCCACCGTCGGCCAGTCACCCTCTGTCATGGTGCGGATGGTAATACCGGCAGCAGACATTACAGATTCACTGTTTTCTGCAGCCGTTTGGCTACCAGTTCCGGCCCTAACACCGGGATAATAAAGTGCAGGTCTGGCCCGTGCATCTGACCGGTCAGTGCCACACGGATCGGCATAAACACTTTTTTGCCTTTCAAACCTGTTTCTTTGCTGATGGCTTTGAATATCTTCTTCACATCGTCGGCATTCCATTCAGGCAGCTCTGCCAGTTTTTCTTTAAACGCTGTAATCACAACAGGTACATCAGGATCGGCCAGCACTTTTTTTGCCTCTTCATCCTCGATGGTGATATCTTCCCCTACAAACAGATGCATAAATTCACCGATGTCGTTGATGGTGTGAATTTTTTCCTGCAGGGCCTGCATAATCAGTGTCACCCACTGCTGGTCAGCTTCGGTCACTTTCTCCGTCAGATAGCCTTCGCTCTGCAGATAAGGGATGGCCAGGCCAACCAGCCGTTCAATGGAACTTTGACGGATATAATGGCCATTCAGCCATTTCAGTTTTTCCATATCGAATACCGCCGGACTCTTGGATACGGCTTCCAGCGAGAATTTTTCAATGATCTCTTCTTTGGTCATGATTTCATCTTCACCGCCCGGCGACCAGCCCAGCAATGCCAGGAAGTTAAATACAGCTTCCGGCAGATAGCCCATCTTTTCGTACTGGGTCACCGAGGTAGCGCCGTGCCGTTTGCTCATCTTTTTACGGTCCTCGCCTAAGATCAGCGAGATATGCGCAAATTTTGGCACTTCCCAACCCAGCGCGTGATAAACCGCAATCTGGCGCGGTGTGTTGGACAGATGTTCTTCCGCACGGATCACATGGCTGATCTCCATCAGATGGTCATCAATGACAACGGCAAAATTGTAGGTCGGAATGCCATCTGATTTCACGATGACAAAATCGCCAACGCCGTCGGATTCAAAGGTAACAACGCCGCGCACGGCATCGTCCACCACCAGTTTTTCGCCATGGGGCACGTGCAGACGGATCACCGGTTTTCTGCCCTGCGCCAGCAGTTCTTCCTGCTGTTCTTTGGTCAGATTGCGGCACTTTCCACTGTACATTGGCATTTCGCCTTTTTCCATAGCAGCCGCCCGTTCTGCTTCGATTTCTTCTTCGCTGCAGAAGCAGTAATAAGCTTTGCCTTCGGCCAGCAGCTGATCCGCATATTTTTTGTAGATATCCAGCCGCTCGGTTTGCCGGTATGGACCGAACGGACCGCCCACCTGCACCGACTCATCGGCTTCCAAACCCAGCCATGCCAGTGATTCAAAAATATTTACTTCTGATTCTTTGCTGGAACGTTCCAGGTCGGTATCTTCAATTCTTACCACAAACTGACCGCCGCTTTTGCGGGCCAGCAGATAATTAAATAACGCCGAGCGGGCGCCGCCGATATGCAGCGGACCAGTCGGGCTTGGCGCAAAACGCACTCTGTATTTTTCCACAACGTATTCCCCCAAATCATATTTCATCTTTTTGTTGTTCACACACTGATCGATCTGACACCAAAACAGGCTGCAAGAGAGCCCCAGCTTACGCGTCCAGCTCTTTTATGGAGCAGACTGCATAAGCTGATATACCCAGTCCTTCTCCCTCGAAACCCAGTTTTTCTGTGGTAGTGGCTTTCACATTGACCGCAGTTTCCGGGATCCCCAGCACCTGGGCCAGGTTCGCCTCCATCTGCGGAATGTATCCGGCCAGCCTGGGCCGCTGCGCCACCACCGTAACATCCATATTATTGACCATATAACCCGCTTCTGTCAACCGTTCTGTCACCTTTTGCAGCAAAATCATGCTGGAAATTCCCTTATACTGATCATCGGTGTCAGGGAAATGGCGGCCGATATCTCCCAGACCGGCAGCGCCCAGCATGGCATCCATCAGCGCATGCACCAGCACGTCAGCATCAGAATGTCCCAAGAGCCCTTTCTCATAGGGGATCTCCACTCCGCCCAGAATCAGTCTGCGGTCCTCTACCAGACGATGCACATCGTAACCAAATCCAACTCGCATCTCGTTCACCTCGATCTCATCCGTTTTAAAAAGACTTCCGCCACATCCAAATCCTCCGGCGTGGTCAGCTTGATATTTTCATAATAGGAAGGCACCACTTTTACCGCCAGACCGTACTGTTCCGCCAGCGAAGCATCATCGGTGGCAGAGTAGCCGTCGGCCCTTCCCTGCTGATAGCACCGCAGAATCGACGCTGTGTAAAAGCACTGGGGCGTCTGGATATTCCACAGTTCTCTGCGCTGCAAAGTCTGTTGCACCAGTCCGGCATCGTTTACCCGTTTTATGGTATCCTTGGCCGGTACCCCGGCAATGGCGCCGCACTGTGGTGTCACCTGAGCCAGCAGATCTTGAATGAGCTGATCCGTCACAAAGGGGCGGGCCCCGTCATGAATCAATACCTGTTCAAAATCTGCAGGCAGCACCTGCAATCCGCACAGCACCGAATCCTGCCGCTCTGCTCCACCGGCTGTATAGCACAGAATTTTATTGTAAACGGTCTGCGGCAGAATCTGCTGCACCTGTGGCAGCTCCGTGTCCCTGGCCACCACAACAATGCCGTCTACCAGCGGACAATTCTGAAAAACGCTGGCCGTGTGTTCCAGAACGGTACGGCCCTGCAGGGTCAGAAACAGTTTGTTTTTTCCGGCTTTCATCCGCGTGCCGGAACCGGCGGCCAGAATGATGGCTGCTGTTTTCATTGATCCACAACCTTCCATGCACACCGAAAGGAGCTGCCGCCGCAAAGCCGGCCTGCTGAAAATCAAGCCGCTGCCCTGCCGCAGCACCTCCTTCGGATCAGTTTATTTCATGCTGTTTCTTATTTTTCTGTTCTTATTTTTCAATCGGTTTCCCAAAGATCATCCGACCGGCATTGGTCTGAATAACACTGGTAACCTCTACCTCGATGGTTTCACCCATAAAGCGGCGACCGTTTTCTACCACGATCATGGTACCGTCATCCAGATAAGCAACCCCCTGGTTGTGTTCCTTGCCGTCCTTCACTACAGTGACTGTCATCTTTTCGCCAGGCAGCACCACCGGCTTGATGGCGTTGGCTAGCTCGTTGATATTCAGCACGACCACACCCTGCAGAGTAGCCACCTTGTTCAGATTATAGTCATTGGTCACCACACAGCCGTACAGTTCCTGGGCCAGGCGTACCAGTTTATCATCTACTTCTGAGATATCATCGTAGTCCCGGTTGGAGATTTCAACCTCAATATCCAACTCTTTGCGGATAATATTGAGCATGTCCAGTCCTCTGCGGCCTTTGGCCCGCTTCAGTGCGTCCGAGGAATCAGCAATATGACGCAGCTCTTCCAGTACAAAATTAGGAATGATAATGGGACCTTCTACAAAGCCTGTTTTGCAGATATCTGCGATTCTTCCGTCAATAATAACGCTTGTGTCCAGAACCTTCGGCATGTTGCAATACCCTGCTGCTCTCGTCTTGCCTTTGACTCGAAACCGGTTACCTTCTTTACCCAGTCCGGAAATAAAGTTTACCAGATCCTCTCTCTTACGAATGCCCAGACTGATACCCAGATACCCAAAGACTAGGCACATCAGAATCGGCATATAAGCGCCGATGATCGGTAACACGGACAAGGCACTTCCAATAAAAAATGCTACTATAAGTCCGATGATTAAACCAATGGCGCCACTCAGTAAATCCTGCGTGGACATTTTCTGTAACTTTCCTTCGGCTCGTCTTGTCGCTGATACCACAAACGACAGAATCGGTGTCGCAATCAGCCAACCGATCACCCCGGCCAGCACGGCCAGAACCCCTTCCAGAACCAGAATGCTCTGGGCTGACCAGCCAAACTGCACCCGCAGCGGCACAGCCAGAATCGGCGACACATATATGATACCTGCAATGCCCGACAAAGCCAGAAGAATTTGTACAATTCGTTTCACCATATCACTTTTCATGTTTTCTCACCTCCTTTCGCTAGCTACATTTTACCAAATAACTGTTAAGAAAATCTAACAAAATGTTATGTGTTCTGTCAGCTTTAGCACAAAATTTTTTATCAAATCCAATGGAATTCCGAATAGATCTGATCCCGCATGCGTTTCAGCCCGTCTTTAATAGTTTTCGCTCTTGTTTCCCCGATTCCTTCTAC
>CAMFFG010000092.1 GCA_945949655.1 uncultured Peptococcaceae bacterium | reverse complement strand
TATGCCCTTATAGGGCATGAACAAACCGCCCGTTTGACGGGCGGTTTTGATTTGCTGCCCAAAGTTATATGCCGGGCGATGGTTTACTGTAAATTGTTATAAATTTATAACAAAAACTTATCTGTTTTTGCTTTTACACCGCTGTAACCGGCTTTGGGCACAGTCGGCACGCTCTATAGCGGATACACCGGAACAAAATGACTGGAAAACGGCTCTGTTGAGCCATATTCTGCGGGGCGATGCAGGAGAAAATCATGATATATAAATAAAAATATTATGAATACATAACTTTTATTTTTATATAAACCGAAAAAATATTGTGTTTTTCACATAAAAATATTGAAAATGTAACAAAAGTGTAACCACCTGCTGGTATAATAGCAGTATAGCAGAGGGATGTGTAACCATTCTGCTATAGAAAATACCGGTGAAACCGGCAGGCAGGAGGTGAACCTATGTCAATTGCTTCGCTGAAAGTGGTACCTGAAGATATGCGCACCAGCGTGATACGCATTTACAGCTATCGGGACAAAAATCCGCAGGGAACCTTTTATAATCTGTACTACGGTGAGGAGATCGCCTTTGAAAACCTGACCAGACTGCTTCTGTTAATGGAAGACATGATGGATCAAATGGATTGTCCACAGGCGTCAGTCCGCAGCCGCAGATTTGGTCAAAAGGCCAAGACCCCGGAGCGGGCCAGCATTGCAGAACAGCTGCTGCCAAGGCCAGATCAGGAAGCAATCGCCACTTTCAAAGTAAAAGTGCTCTTCCGGCAGGGAGCCAGCTGGCAGGGCCGGCTCAGCTGGACCGATGCAAAAACAGAAGTATCGTTTCGCAGTGCACTGGAATTTGTAAAACTAATGGATAGTGCATTGCCGCAGCCGGAGCCCGATCGGCAGGAATCACAGCGCGGAACAATTTGCGCAGGCTAGCCGCAGCTACGGCAGCAGCCGATATTTTCTGACAAAGCAAAGAGCACAAACCGACATAACGCAACAAAGCAAACCGCACCGCGCAAAGCGGTACGAACGAGGGGAAATAAATCCAAAAAAGAAAGGAGGATAAACATGAATTATTTCCTTAAAAAGAGAAAGTGGATGGCCTGGCTGGTATTGCTGACCTTTCTGTTCACCAGTTTTATGCCGACTAATCTGCTGGCTGGCAATAGCATAGCGGAAGCGGCGGACAGTAGTACAGAAGACGAACAACTTTTAAGCGGTGTATATAACAAAAAGCCTGTTACAGAAAATGGACTGACAGTTAGTAAAACAGCAAAGCAAATAGGTTTAGATACGTATCAGATTACAGTGTCACTTTCAGGTGGAGGTTCTGTTTTGGAACGTAAACCGATGGAAATCGTTTTAGCATTAGATTCTTCTTCTAGTATGAATCAGTCGGTTAAAGTAACACAATCTGTAAAGTGTGGAGCTCCTATCGAAAGAGCGGAATATACAAAAATGACGCCAAAATATGGAAACGGGTACTGGGTGGGCCTCTCCTACAAACGTAGTGTTACAGAAACCGAAACTAAAACGGTAGAATATCGTTGTACGGGGTCCGACAAACATCTTCATAGCAAATATGTGGCAACTCGTAGTCGTACAGGAACACAGACTTATTATGCATTGCAGTTTGAATGGGAAAATGATAACAATTTTACAGATTGGAGTCAATGGAATTGGAATGCACCAGAAGTAAATGTTGAAGGTCAAACTTGTGAGGAAGAGGTGCAGGGCTCTGGCACAAGTAGTTCCACTCGCATTAAAAATGCAAAATCTGCAATGGAAAAGTTTATAAATGAACTGTATACAAGCAATGTTGATGCCAAAATTCGTATCATTCATTTTGCTGGTAACTCTGAAGAGTTGACAAGCGATTGGGTTTATTTAATGAAAGAGCAGGATGGAATACTGGTAGGCAATGAGAAAGGAAAAGACGAGCTATTAAGCTTAATTAAGAACAGTTGGAACCCGCTGACGGGAGACAGTAATACGGACAACGGAAAATATATTTATGGAGAAACAAGCGGTACCAATGTTCAACAAGCATTAATTCACGCAAACAGTCTATTTACTTCTGATAGTGATGCATATCAAAATCTCTTATTAGTGAGTGATGGTGGGCCTACTGTATATAATTTTAATAATACAGTAGGGTATTGGTGCACAAAGCATACGGATTATTGCTCCGACGCAGCAAAGGCTGCAACAACAACTGCAAAAAATATTCGTGAAGAGCATGGAAATAACTTCAGTTTATATGCAATTGCAGTAGACATTAAGAGTGGTTCTAATGCTGCTAATTTTTTCCGTGAATATAATGAAAAGAATAGCGAACCAAAAGGTATTGCGAGTGCTGGATGCGCTATTGCTGCAAGTAGTGATGAATTAAGCGGGAAATTCAAAGAGATTGTTTCCAAACTGCTTCGACTTGTAAATAATGGTGTTGTAACAGACCCGATGGGGAGCGATGTTGATCTTCAATACAAGCAGCAAGTTGACGGCTCTATTGAAGGAATCGCTATTACACCTACCACTATTTATGATGAAAAAGGTGTTGCTTTACCAGATAAAGATCAGCCACATATCCAAATAAATACAGTGAATGGTATTAGTACATTAGAGTGGTACACAGGAGCATACTTGAAACAAGATGAAGAATATACTTTAACTTATCAAGTAAAGTTGAATAACATTTCTAAACCGAATCAATATGTAGATTTGAATGGAGTAACATTCATCCAATTTACGGACAAAGATGGCGGCACTCAGCGAGTAGATTTTGATGAGCCTAAGATTGTTTATCAGGTCGGGACGCTGTCTGTAACAGCATCTGGTTTACCAGAAAGTACCATTATTAATGAGCAGAATGAAGGACCTGAAATTGTAGGGCGCACGACAGAAGAAGATTTGAAGTTAGATAATAAATTTTCTAAAATCAAGACATCGGCTGAAGTAGTGGGTACAGTTCCAGAAGGCTATGAGCTGAAATATGTAAATGTAACTCAAAGTGGAACAACAACCAAAATGTCAATTGCTGAGTTTGAAGATTGGTATAATCGAAATAACCATAACGGAGTCAACGGGGTTATTGATGTAGTCAAAGGCGAAACAAAAATTGAATATGTCTATGGGAAAGACGAGACACAAACCCACAGTGTAAGCTATCAGGTAAAATACTATAAGGATGGCGTTCTGGCAGATACCGAAGAAGAGGTAAAAGCTGAAGGCTGGATTGGAGAAGAGAAAACAGTCAATGTCGATAAGACAGCGATCAACACCAGCGATAAATATGTTGGTTATAGCTGCACAACAGAGGCCAGCAGCATTCCTGAAAGCTATAGTATAGCAGCAGGAACGGCCACAGGAGCAGTGAACGTAATCAATGTATACTATGTGAAGGATGAAAACCAGACACAGAATACCAAGTATACAGTTCGTTATACGATCAATGGCGTGGAACAGGAAAATGACAAGGTAGAAGTAACCGGAACAGCATGGGTTAATGACAATCCGGCACAGATTGCGATAGCAGAAGGCGGGATTCCGGCTCCAGCTAACAAGTATAAAGGGTATAGACTGGATCCCAAAAATCCGGAATATCCGGCTGCTGGAACACTGGTAGAAAGTGGAGCTGTATACACGGTAAACTACATTTCAAATGGCGACACTGCTTATACAGTAGACTACTATTATCAGCAGCCAACAGGTGACTACAAACTGGAAGCTACCGACAATAGAACAGGCACAACAGATGAGTTGGCTACATTGTTGAGTTCTGACAAACAGGTGAACATCACAACAAGTAGTGCTTACAGTTGGAATGCAGAAGCTACAGTGGATAATCAGCCGATTTCAGGCGATGGGAACACGAAACTGAAAGTTTACTTTGATTTAGGATATCAGGTTGTTTATTTCTACAGAGCATCTGAAGAAAATGAATATACACAGCTGGAAAGCAGCGGCTATATTTATCAGAAAAATAACCGTATCTTAAAACCAAATGTATTATTTGATGGACAGTGGATAACCAGCAGTAGTGCATTGGCTTGGGATTTTGACAACTTTACAGTGAACGAACACAAAAACCTCTTTACTGATGCCTTCCATACATTGTATTTATATGCAACTGGTATGGTAGCACCAAAGGACAAAGGCAATATCAATGTAACCAAACAGGTTGCAGGAAATAACACTGCACAGGATTATGAATTTACATTGGAATTAACACCGGAACAGGTAAAAGGTGATCGCGATCTGACATCGGATGAAATCGAAACCCTGCAGCATTGGAATGCAGAAGTCGGCAGAAAAGAAAGCGCGCTGAATAATGCTGTAGAAGCTTTGACCAACTCAGCAACTGGCCAGACAGTAGAAGAAGAATTTATGGCAAGTGCAGTAATTGTTACAACAGATTCTGCCTTAAAATTCGCAAGGGTAGATGAGGATGGCACTATTTATGGTCTGTTTGATGGAGATGTGACTTCACCATCTGCATTGCTCTATGAAATGGAGAATAAAGCAACGCCTGATGCAGATCTGATGCAGGAAATTGCTGATTTTGTAAAAGCATTATCCAGTGAAGTAATCAGTGATGTAACTACATTGTTTGATGCAGTAAAAGCAGAATTTTCTGAGTATGTAGAAGAAGGCTCCAGTTTGTTGTTCAATTACGAAAAAGCACAGACTATGGTTGAAAAACTGATGGCAGTTACTACTGCGCAGGAAGAATATGATCAGGCTGTTGCAGACCGTAAAACATTTACGGCCAGCACGCAAATCACAAATCCTGCTGAAGTAACTCTGGTTGCCAAATATCAGGATGACACTACACAGGAATTCCTGCTAAACAAAGATTCTTCCGATACGAATTGTTACTACGATGCACAAACAGGTAAATATATCTTCAAGTTTACAATCAATGCATCTGCAGCACAGGAAGGTTGGATGAGTCTCGATGTAAAAGTTGCTTCTGGAAGCAGCATTCAGTTTGTATTAAAAGAAACTGGCAATGGCGGTGCTGACAGCACAACCGTGAATGGCGATGCTTATACAACTGACGGTTTATCTGGAGAAGTAACATCCGGGTCTCAGATAAGTTATGTGTTTTTAAACACATTTAAGACCAGTGACAGTGGCAATGGCGATAGTGGTAACGGTAACGGTGACAACACCGGCGGTGGCGGAAGCGAAGGCCCAATTGAAATCGATGAACCGGAAGTACCAAAAACCGAACCAACAGAAGAACCGACCGAAGAACCAATTGACGAACCAGAAGTACCTCTGATCGATGTACCTGGCGAAACCATTGAAGAACCGGAAGTTCCTCTGGGCGATGCACCGAGAACTGGCGACAGCAGCAATGCGGTACCATTTGTATGCTTGATGGTTCTGGCTGTGGCAGGCTTGGGTATCACCAGAAGAAAGTTCAATTAATTTGAGCTGATTAAATGAATAAGCGGACATAAGATTTTTCGATTTTGAAAAGGCGGCTTTTGATTTTTGGAGCGACGCGCACAGATGGTGCGCAAGGCGAGAAAAATCAAAAATAACGCATTCAAAATCGAAAAAGAAATGTCCCAAAAGGCTGATAATTCTCTCTGAGAATCCAGCCACCCAAAACGACGACTGTGCACTGCGCGGTCGTCGTTTTTAATATGCTATGGATAGCGGGCTTTTGTATATAACTGGATAAATATGGTTGACAGATACTGGAGTGTGTGATAAACTGTAAAAACAGATCGGAAGAGCGTCGTGTAGG
>CAMFFG010000091.1 GCA_945949655.1 uncultured Peptococcaceae bacterium | reverse complement strand
GCTGCGAATCTGTCCGGCTCAAACAGAATGCGTTCTATGCATGCTGTCCTGCCATTCTACAGTTTTATGTTGCCGCATAGTGATAATATTTCCTTAGGATGCAGGATTTTTTGTTCTGACAACATAGTCAACGCCCCTGACAAACCTTTGGACGCAGGAAAATTTTTGTAGCGCAAGGCGGCTTTTGAAGCGGCGAAGTGAGGCTATACATGAGGTATGCGAACGAGCCGCTTCAAAAACAACACAGCGATACGAAAATTTAACAAGTCCAAGACAAGTCCTTACATAGTGGCTACCATAACCGCCTTGATCGTATGCATCCGATTCTCCGCCTCATCAAATACCACCGAGTGCGGACCGCGGAATACTTCATCGGTCACTTCCCGGATATCCACGCCTTTTTCTTTCCATTCAGCCGCCAGCTTGGTGTTGAAATCATGGAAGGATGGCAGACAGTGCAGATACAGCACATTGGGGTTGTTGGTCATCTTCAGCACTTCCTCGGTAACGCGGTAAGGTGTCAGCAGCTTGACCCGTTCCGGGATCAGCGCTTCTTCGCCCATGGAAGCCCAGATATCGCCATAGATAACATCGGCGCCTTCCACCGCTTTCATATCGTCGGTGATCTCGATTTTCGCACCGGTCTGCGCTGCCACCTGCTGTACCTGCTGCATCACAGTTTTGTCGATGCCGTCAATTAAGGTTTTCGGCCCAATCCCTACAAAATGCATGCCCATTTTGGCACAGCCATACATCCAGGCATAACACATATTGTTGCGCACATCGCCGGGGAATACCACTTTCACTTTGTTTAACGGCAGAGCCAGGTGTTCTTCAATAGTCAGCATATCGGCCAGAATCTGCGTCGGATGGTCTGCATCGGTCAGACCGTTAAATACTGGCACACCGGCATGCTGAGCCAGCTGTTCCACCACTTCCTGGTCAAAACCGCGGTATTCGATCCCGTCAAAGAAACGGCCCAGCACTTTGGCTGTGTCCTCTAACGATTCCTTTTTGCCCATCTGCGAGCTGCCAGGATCCAGGAAGGTCACATGGGCGCCTTCATCATGGGCTGCCACCTCAAAGGCACAGCGGGTTCTGGTGGATGTTTTTTCAAACAGCAGTACAATATTTTTGCCTTTCAGATTCTGTTCACAGATTCCGGCCCGTTTTTTCGCCTTCAAATCGTGGGACAGATCCAGCAGATAGCGAATCTGACAGGGCGTCAAATCCATCAGCGTTAAAAAACTTTTTCCTTTCAAATTTACAGGCATACTAGCACTCCTCCATTACAGTTTATCGATATCCAATCATATATAAGTAACTCTGGCAGAACAGATACATTCTATGCATGCTGTCCCGCCACCACAAAAATCTATTACTTTTTTGCGTGCGCTTCAGAAACAACGCACTTTCTTTAAAACACAAACATGTCTACCCATATTTATCTGTTGGTTACTGGCAGGACAGATGCATACACTTTTCTGTTTGACGCAAGACATCTTCTTGCATGTGCCTCTCGCCAAAGACTTCGTCTTGCTCGCCTGCACATGCTGCGAATCTGTCCGGCTCAAACAGAATGCGTTCTATGCATGCTGTCCTGCCATCACAAGAATGTATTACTTTTTTGCGTGCGCTTCAAAAACAACACTCTTAACCGAGCCACAAACTCAGGACGCAGGATTTTTTCGTTCTGACAAGGCGGCTTATCAATTTGTGAAGCGACGCGTACTTGAGGGTACGCGAGCAAGCAAATTGATAAACAACGCCGTCAGAACGGAAAAAGACAAGTCCGGCCTACAAATCTTCACGAATCAACGGCATACTCATGCACCTCGGCCCCCCACGACCGCGGGACAGCTCAGAGCTTGGCATGACATAAGTTTTCACGCCATTTTCCTGCAAAATTTCATTGGTCACATAGTTGCGGGAATACACGATCACTTCGCCCGGCGCGATGGCCAGCGTGTTTGAGCCATCATTCCACTGTTCGCGGGCTGAGTCGATGACACTGTTGCTGCCGCATTTGATCAGAGTCACTTTGTCCAGATTCAGATGACGCTTCAGGATATCCTCCAGCGTGCTGGTCTCCTGGGTAATGCGAATGCGCTGATCGTTTTCCCGCTCAATGACAAACACATCCATATCGCGGATAATATTAGGATGAATGGTGAATTTATCGTAGTCCACCATGGTAAACACCGTGTCCAGATGCATAAAGGTACGCTGTTTGGGAATATTGATAGCCAGTATTTTTTTAAAGTGGCTTTCTTCCGTCAGCACCTTCTGGGCAAACTTTTCTATGGCGTTTTCGTGAGTACGCTGGGAGATACCAACGGCGATGGTCTCCTTATTTAAAATCAGGATATCGCCGCCTTCCAGCGAAAAGTTTTCATCCCGGTCATACCAGATCTGCGTATTTTTATACAGCGGATGATAGGTGAAAATAAATTTGGCAAACAGTGTTTCCCGGTGCCGGGTTTCGGTAAACATGCGGTGAATGCTCACGCCGTTGCCGATGGAGGCAAATGGATCTCGGGTAAAGTATAAATTGGGCATAGGGTCCAGCACAAAGGGATACTCGTTATTCAGATTGCGCAGGAAATCGCCCAGACTTTTTCCTTCCACCTGCTGAAGCTCCGATTTTCGAATGCCTGCCATCATTTTGGCAATCATCGTTTTGTTGTCCATCGAGCGGAAATAATCGGTCAGAATATCCCGCTCCCGGCTGGTGGTAATGCTGGCATCGTCGATCAATTCCTTGATCAGCTGTTCTTTTACATCCTGGTTGACGATGGACTCTGCCACCAGATCTCGGAGATATACAACTTCTACGCCGTTCTGACGCAGAATATCGGCAAAGCTGTCATGTTCCTCCTGGGCAATGCGCAGATAGGGAATATCATCAAACAGCAGCCGGTCCAGATATTCAGGCATCAGGTTTTCCAGTTCCTGACCGGGCCGGTGCAGCATCACTTTTTTCAGCCTGCCGATTTCAGAATTTACATGAATGGCTGGGATCTGCAAGTTAACACCTCATTTCAGATTTATCTTGAAATACAGGTTTAGCTTGTGCTGCTGGCTGTACCAATATACTGTAAAATAAAGGGTGCATCACGCAACAGGATCTGCATACACGATTGAAACAGAAACACAAAAATGCCTGCACGCGTATCTAATCTACACATGCAGGCATTCCATTCTATTTTATTTTCTCATCGGACCGAACCTCTGCGTCGGCAGCATTCTTTATTAATAGTTTTCTTCTCTGATTTCAAAGTAGCTCTGCGGATGGGCGCATACCGGGCAGAGTTCAGGCGCTTTGGTACCCACTACAAGGTGACCGCAGTTGCGGCATTCCCACACTTTCACTTCGCTTTTTTCAAAAACAGCAGCAGTTTCTACATTGTTCAGCAGAGCACGATAGCGTTCTTCATGATGCTTTTCAATAGCAGCGACCATGCGGAACTTTGCCGCCAGTTCAGGGAAACCTTCCTCATCGGCAGTTTTTGCAAACCCTTCGTACATGTCGGTCCATTCATAATTTTCCCCTTCGGCAGCAGCCAGCAGGTTGGCAGCAGAATCGCCAATGCCGTTCAGTTCCTTGAACCACATTTTTGCATGTTCTTTTTCATTTTCGGCGGTCTTCAAAAACAGTGCAGCGATCTGTTCATAGCCTTCTTTCTTGGCTACCGACGCGAAATAGGTATATTTGTTTCTAGCACCGGATTCCCCGTCAAAAGCGGCATGCAGATTTTTTTCGGTCTGTGTGCCTGCATATTTGTTTGCCGGTGCTGCCGTTAACAGTTCCAGCTTATCCCCGGTTGCTCTGCAGCGTGGACATACGGGCGTTTCTCCTTCTTTTACGGTAAATACTTCTCCACATACTTTGCATTTGTACTGACTCATTTTTGTTTCCTCCTTATGGTTTAATGAAAGATTGGCAGGCTGACTGCCCCATTTTGGCTGACCTGCATGCCGGATCCCAGTGTATTCGGCAATATCACGATCGGTTGTGATCAGCTGTTCCATCGATAGATCGTGAACAGAATGTTTTCCTGTCACTCTGGCGAATGTTTTTAATTCTTCCAGAGAGACATGCAGGAAGTTTGCCACTCGCTGTGCAGCAACATCAATTTTCAGCCGCTGACGCAGTTCCGGGTCCTGTGTGGCAATGCCGACCGGACATTTGCCGCTGCCGCAGATGCGATACTGCTGACAGGCGGCGGCAATCAAAGCCGCACTGGCAATGGCAACAGCATCGGCTCCCATGGCCAGGGCTTTGGCAAAATCGGCAGATACCCGCAGTCCTCCGGTGATCACCAGTGCAATATCAGAGCCAACGGCATCCAGATACTTTCTGGCCCGGCTCAGCGCATAAATGGTAGGCACAGTGGTAGCTTCCCGCAACATCAGCGGGCTGGAGCCAGTGGTACCGCCTCTGCCGTCGATGGTGATAAAATCAGGCTGGGCAAATACGCAATATTCTAAATCCTGTTCAAGATTACCGGCTGCAATTTTAATCCCAATGGGACGTCCATCGGAACGTCTGCGCAGCATATCCACCATATCCCGCAGATCTTCTTTGGAATTCAGTTCCGGGAACTTGCTGGGACTCTGCACATCCTCACCCTGTTTTTTGCCGCGGATGGCAGCAATTTCAGCAGTTACTTTTTCACCTGGCAGATGACCGCCCATGCCGGGCTTTGTGCCCTGCCCGATCTTGATCTCAATGGCATCGGCAGCCTGTAAATTCTCATCGGTTACGCTGTATTTGTTTGGAATATACTCAAAAATATATTTGTAGGCTGCTTCTCGTTCTTCCGGCAAAATGCCACCTTCCCCACTGCACATGGCGGTCTGCACCATAGCCGAACCTTTTGCTAACGCAATCTTGGTTTCTTTGGATAACGCGCCGAATGACATGTGGGAAATATAGACTGGACTTTTCAGTACCATTGGTTTTTTTGCGTGTTTCCCAATCACCGTAGTTGTATCCACCGCGTCTTCATCGTTCAGTGGCGGCGGATTCAGCTGGGAGCCTAAAAGCAGAATGTTATCCCAGCTTGGCAACGGCATCTGGGTACACATGGCACCGCTGATGGATTTTCCTGTCACAGCCATCTGATGGATTTCTGCCATATAGCGGCTGGACGAATCCTGACGGGCTGTTGTGCTGTCATATTCCAGGTCCCCGGAATAGACCTTTGTCATTGCATTGTTTTCAGCTTCTGCCACCGGTTCCAGATTGGAGACAGGAACCTTGCATACAGGACAGCAATCCAATGCAGAAACAGGTTTTCCGTCTTTTTCTTCATCATAAATCGCACCACAAACTTTACATCTGTAAATCATAATTCTTCACCTCGATTTATTTTTTTGCTGCATTCGGCACACAAGCCCTCAAAAATCGTACGGTGTCTCTTGATCTGAAATCCCGTCTGCTCAGCGACCTGCTCGTCATATTCGGCATGATAAGGCACAGGCGCATCGAACACTCTGCCGCAGCAGGTACAGACCAGATGATAGTGATAATCCGTCCGCAAATCATACCGGTCGGCGGCTGGCACTTTCACATTGGCAATCTGACCGTTTTCAGACAGAAGGCCCAGATTGCGATATACCGTACCGCGGCTGATCTTTTCATCTTTTTCCCGCACCTCCAGGTAAATCTGATCCGCCGTTGGATGGGCACATCTTCCTTTGACCGCATCTAAAATCAATTGACGCTGTTTTGAGTTCCGTTGTTTTTCCATGCTTCCTCCTTAATATTAATTATAATATTAATAGTTTTAATAGCAGCTTTAGCTATATACTTATATGAGCGAATA
>CAMFFG010000090.1 GCA_945949655.1 uncultured Peptococcaceae bacterium | reverse complement strand
ACCTGAAAGCGTTTTAGAATTTTTCGTTCCCGGTATTCAGATACTACAAGCGGCAATCCCATCAGTCCACCGGCACAAATGGAGATGGTGCAGAGCGCACCAAAAGACTGCTCCAAAAAAGTATATGTCACGCCATCGGCTACAGGTTTTGTGCCATAAAGGAATCCAAGGATAACCAGGACAACCAGCGGCATGATGATTGCAAAGATCACCATATTCATATTGCGGATATTGAGCTTTAGCTCATTTTTCATAAGCGTTCCAAAGGTTCTCATTGCTCTGTTTCCTCCTCACCTGACAGCATTAGATAGGCATCTTCAAGCTTTCCGCAGTTACATTGCAGTTTTGCCTGCTCAATGGTTCCCTGAAACACAATTTTTCCTTTTCTCAGAATACAAATTTCATCGCAGAGTGCCTCAACTTCGTCCATAAAATGAGAAGTCAGAAAAATTGTCAATCCTTTGTCTTTTAAATCAGCAAGCATTCTCCAAACATCCCGACGCGCTCTTGCATCCAGACCGGTGGTCAGTTCGTCAAAAAAGACCAGCTGCGGGTTGGGAATCAGTGCGAGCACGATAAAAAGACGCTGACGCTCTCCACCGGATAAACTCTTAACAGCGTGATTCAGTTTATCCCCGATGCCAAACTGTGTACAGAGTTGTTTCCAATCAGCAGGTCCCTTATAAAGGCAGGCTGTTTCCTCGCACAATTCTGATACTTTGATTTCTGGCTGATAATCACACTGCTGAAACTGAACCCCGACCTTCTGGAACAGGCTGCGCCTGTTTTTTCGGGGATTACAGCCAAGGACAGATACGGCACCGCTATCAGCCTGTTTTGTTCCCAAAATACATTCTATTGCAGTGCTTTTTCCTGCTCCGTTTGCTCCGAGCAAGCCCAAAATCTTATTTTGCTGAACAGACAAACTGATATTGTCCAATGCCAGCAAACTGCCGTATGATTTTGACAAATGCTCAACTTTGATTACTTCCTGCATATTCTTGCCTCCTTTTGGTTGATAGCAAAAGAATACCACCAATGAAAACACTGGTGGCAAAATGGAGGCTTTATGAAAATTGTACTTTCATTTTTTGCAGCATATCTAAAAGCGTTTTCGCATTTTCTTCCGCTTGCGCCAAAGAACTTATGAGATGGTCGCAGACTGAGATAATGTCATCAGATGGCCGTGGCGTATCGAGAACGGTACCGATATCAGCATTGGGATCTTTTGAAAGCCGCTGAAGCATGCGCAAAATTGCCTCCAATGAGTAATTTGCGCAGCGTAAGGAGCGAATGATTTTTAACCGTCTAATGTCATCATCGGCATAAACGCGATAGCCATTCTGCTTTCTCTTCACAGTCAGCAGACCATTCATTTCCCAATTTCGTAATGCATCCATAGAAATACCCAGATGCTCGGATACTTCTTTCCGCTTCATCGAAGTGCCCGTCTCCTGTCTCTTGCCCGATAGAATCTGCTGAACAAGTTGTATTGCGTCTTCCGCATTGCTACGTTCCACCTGCAGCTGTGATAAATAAGCCTCTGTAAGCGAGATAGCTCCATCAAAATCTCCAGCCGCTGATCGTTTAAGCATTTGCACCATTTGCTTTCGCAAGCCGTTTTGTAAAATTTCAATTTGAAACGCTGTACGGGCAAGCTGCATCTGCTGAATATGAAAATCTGTAAAAACACGATATCCGTTCTCTTTCCTGCGGGGCTTAGGGATCAGTCCCCATTCCTCGTATAAACGTACCGTATTCGGATGTATTCCGATGATTGTGGCAACCTCCGATGTCTTATAGGTTTTCATGCTCTTTCCCCCCCTGTTTTGTCTATTATATTGCTTTTTAAAGTCTGGTGTTATAGTGGAGGGTTTATCAGATTCACAGCAAACAGGCAAAATCTCTGTTTTTTCGAAAAGAAAAAGCTCCAGAACAGTGCCTGGAGCTTGATTTGTAATGTGTAATTGTGAAATCGCTGATTAACGTTTGGAGAACTGTGGAGCTCTTCTTGCGCCTTTCAGGCCGTATTTCTTTCTTTCTTTCATGCGAGGGTCTCTGGTTAAGAAACCAGCTTTTTTCAGAACAGGACGATATTCAGCGTCAGCTTTCAGTAATGCTCTTGCAATACCCAGACGAACTGCACCAGCCTGACCTGTGGTACCACCACCGTGTGCATTTACTAAAACATCAAATCTGCCTTCTGTTTCAGTTAAAACCAGTGGCTGTCTGATGATCATTTCCAGTGTTTTTTTGCAGAAATAATCTTTAGAATCTTTGCCGTTTACAATAATCTGACCGTTACCTGGTACCAGTCTTACTCTGGCAACAGAGGATTTACGACGGCCTGTACCGTAGAACTGTACTTTTTCACTTGCCATTGTTTATTTCCTCCTTAACCGATGATTTCCAGTACTTCTGGTTTCTGAGCCTGCTGTTTGTGGTCAGCACCAGCATATACAAATAATTTTTTGAACATTTGTCTTCCCAGACGGTTGTGTGGCAACATACCTTTGATGGCGCTTTCCATAGCCAGAACCGGTTTCTGAGCCATTAAGTCTTTATATTTGATGGAGCGCAGACCGCCAGGATAACGACTGTGACGACGGAACAGTTTCTGATCCATTTTTCTACCTGTTAACACAGCTTCTTTTGCATTGATTACAATTACATAATCCCCGCAATCTACGTTTGGTGTAAATGTTGGTTTATTTTTTCCTCTTAAAACTGCAGCAACCTGAGAAGCTACACGACCCAGTGGTTTACCGGCTGCATCTACTACATACCATTTTCTATCAACCTCATTCGGTTTTGCCATATAGGTGGTACGCATTATATTCCCTCCTTAGAATATCGACACTAAATTGATAATAAATGAGTTTATATAGTTAAGATCCGGGGCTCTGGATCATAGACTAACAATATCTCAAAAAGACACTCATATATTTTAACCCATTCCAGATAAGCTGTCAAGGGTAAAATACACTTTTTAAATATAATCCGCTGGCAGGCGCAGTACGGCCCGCCAAATGGCGATTCTGGGTAGCCAGCACCTCCGGAATCACATCAATGGATTTGCGATGCAAACCAATGTCCAGCACGGTGCCTACCATAATCCGCACCATATTGTACAGAAAACCATTGCCGTATACATCGAAGGTAAGCCATTGCCCATCCCGGCGCATGTTCATATAGTATACCGTGCGCACAAACGTTTTCACAGTGCTGCCGGCAGCGGCAAACCCCTGATAATTATGGGTGCCCTCCAACAGTTTGCAGGCTTTCTGCATCAGGGCATCATCCAGTTGCCCGGGATAATGATAAAAATACTGATTGCCGAATACACAGTGATCGTCACTGTTCCATACGCGATACTGATAATGTTTTCCCAAAGCACATTTACGAGAATGAAACTGTAATGGCACTTCTGTGGTAGACAAAATATAAATATCTTTGGGTAAGTGCTGATTTACAGCATTGGCCAGCTTATCGACCGGAATCAGCGATTCCGTATAAAAATGCACCACCTGTCCCAGCGCATGCACACCTCGGTCTGTTCGGCCAGCACTGTATACTCTGGTGGGTTCCTTCAGCAGACCACCAATGGCATCTTCCAGTTTTTCCTGTACCGTCGGCAAATGCTCTGGATCCAACTGAGCCTGAAAGCCAAAATACCGGCTGCCATCATATTGTACTACCGCTTTTATATTACGCATATTGCCTCCATTAAATGAATCTTGTGAGTACTGCACCAGCTACCATGCAAACACATAGCACACCGGTAATAGCGTCGCGGCTGCCATACTGCAATGCGCGCAAACGGGTCCTGTTTTCTCCGCCGTGATAACAGCGGGCTTCCATGGCTATGGCCAGTTCATCTGCCCGCTTAAAGGCATTCAAAAACAATGGCACCAATAATGGTATCATAGCTTTTGCCCTGTCGATCAGATTGCCGCTTTCAAAATCGGCGCCACGAGCGGACTGTGCTTTCATGATTTTTTCGGTCTCTTCCACCAGCGTGGGGATAAACCGCAGTGCAATGGTCATCATCATAGCCAGTTCATGGGCAGGCATACCAAAACGCTGAAAAGGTTTCAGCAAGTTCTCGATTCCATCGGTCAAAGAAATAGGCGTCGTTGTCAATGTTAAAATGGATGTCACACTGACCAGCAGCACCAGTCTGGTACCCATAAAAATCGCCTGCCGAACCCCTTCCCGTGTGATCGTCAGAAATCCCCACTGCCAGAGGGGCTCACCGGGTGTCATAAACATTTGCAGCGCCACTGTCAGCAGTACAATGAAAACAATGGCTTTAATACCGCGGAAGAAAAATTTTAATGGAATTTTCGAAACCAGCACTACAGCAATAGACAATACCAGCATAGCGCCTAATCCGCAGAAATTATTCACGATAAACAGCGATATCATATAGATCATGACTGCCAGAATCTTGGTGCGCGGATCCAGTTTATGCAAAAATGAATGACCGGGCAGATACTGCCCGATGGTAATATCCTTTAACATGATGGGTTCCCTCCCCTGGCAGCCAGCGCCCGCAAAATTTCATCTTTGATCTCATCCATACGAATCAGATCGGTGCGAACATCCAGACCCTGTTCTTTCAGGCGCAACAGAAGCCGTGTCAGACTTGGCACCCCAACACCAGCTGCGTCCAACACATCAGGCTGGGAGAATACCTCCTGTGGTGTGCCCTGCAGTTTAATCCTGCTGTGGTCCATTACGATCATCTGCTGTGCATAGCGAGCAATATCATCCATACTGTGCGATACCATTACAATGGTCATACCCTGCCGGTGCAGCATGGCGATCTGTTCTAAAAATTCTTCCCGGCCGCGAGGATCCAGACCAGCGGTCGGCTCATCCAACACCAGATATTTTGGTTTCATAGCCAACACACCAGCAATGGCTACTTTTCGTTTCTGTCCACCACTCAAATCAAAAGGTGACTGTTTGCGCAAGGTTTTGTAGTCCAGTTTCAACAGCTCCATGGATTCCTTTACCCGCTGTTTCACTTCTGTATCAGACAGGCCAAGATTGCGGGGCCCAAAACTGATATCCTGCTCCACCGTTTCCTCAAACAACTGATATTCCGGATACTGAAACACAATGCCTACTTTCATGCGCAATTCTTTCAGTTTTCCTTTTGCCTCTTTCCGGTTGATGTTCAGGCCATCTACCAACACATCCCCTTTTGTCGGCTTCAATAATCCGTTCAGATGCTGAATAAGGGTGGATTTACCGGAACCTGTATGACCTACGATTCCGAGAAATTCACCCTCGTCCACATTCAGACAAATATCCTGAAGCGCATGACTTTCTGTTGGAGACCCTTCCTGGTAAGTATAAAATACATGCTTTACTTCTAGGGACATAATTCCTTCACCATTTCCTCTATCGTCATGATATCTGCTGCAATTTGTTTATTTTCTTTATGTAACAATGCTGCCAGCTCCGCTACCGGCGGAACATCCAACTGCATCTGTTTCAGCAAATCAACCTGAGTAAATACTTCCTTTGGCGTGCCGGACAGCACAATCCGTCCGTTTTCCATTACAATTACACGGTCCGCCTGTACGGCTTCCTCCATAAAGTGTGTAATATTAATCACAGTGATGCCTTCCTGGCGGTTTAAACGCTGCATCGTTTCCATGACTTCGCGCCGCCCCAGCGGGTCCAGCATAGCAGTTGGTTCATCAAACACGATGTATTTAGGACGCATAGCAATAATACCGGCGATAGCCACCCGCTGTTTCTGTCCACCAGATAACAGATGCGGCCCTTTTTCTTTGTATTCGCTCATGCCAACTAAATCCAGCGCTTCATCGACTCTCTGT
>CAMFFG010000089.1 GCA_945949655.1 uncultured Peptococcaceae bacterium | reverse complement strand
TAACAGCTGCAGCTTTTGACTGCGCTGCCATTGCTTTATGGCATATTCCCGCTGCATCGCCTGCTGTTTGCTGGGATATTTCTCCCAGTAAACCAGACGCACCGGTAGTCGGCTTCTGGTATAACGGGCACCCTTGCCGCTGTTATGCATACGAATCCGATGTACCAGATCATCTGTATAGCCAGTATAAAGAGACGCATCGCTGCAGACTACGATATAGGTATAAAAAACAGCCATCCTGTTACGCCTCCCCTGAATTAGTCCTATTGTACCACTTAATTTCCGGGATATCCATATAGAATTACAGTCCGAAAGAATTATCATAGAAAAATTTTTTCATTGCACTCTTGCACTTTCTCAACTGCAATATTAAAATAGGATAAGATATGAATTCATATAAAATCGGAGGTAATATTTATGTCAAGTTGCAGCGGATGCGCTTCTTCCGGCAGCTGTGATTCTTCCAGCTGCTCTTCCGGCGGCTGTTCATCCTGTGGTTCCGCACCGCAGAAAACCCAGGCACAGCAGCTCAGTAATATTAAAAATGTAATTGTTGTGATGAGCGGAAAAGGTGGCGTTGGAAAATCCTCCTTCTCCTCTCTGATTGCCATCACACTCAACAAAAAAGGATACAAAGTTGGTATTCTGGATGGTGACATTACAGGTCCCAGCATTCCAAAACTGTTCGGATTGCACGGCAACCCGGAAATGTCTGAATTTGGTGCTTACCCGTTAAAAAGTGCCAACGGTATCGCAGTCATGTCCATGAACCTGCTGCTTCCCAATGATGAAGAACCGGTTGTCTGGAGAGGACCAATTGTTTCCGGTGTTATCAAACAGTTCTGGGAAGAAGTCATCTGGGGCGACCTGGATTATCTGGTAATCGATCTGCCACCAGGAACCGGGGATGCGCAGCTTACCATTCTGCAGAATCTGCCTGTAAATGGCGTCTATATGGTAACATCCCCGCAGGATCTGGCCAATATGATCGTGCGCAAAGGGATCAAAATGGTAAATATGATGAACATTCCTGTGCTGGGGATCGCTGAAAATATGAGCTATCTTTCCTGCCCGGACTGTGGCAAGAAGATTTATCTGTTCGGAGAAAGCAGCATTGCGGAAACCTGTAAAAATTACAAAGTGCCACTCATCGGCAAATTCCCGTTGGATCCGCAGTTGGCGCAGCTGGGCGACGCCGGTCGTATTGAAGAATATGATGGCGAAGTTCTGAAAATTATGATGGAAAATCTGCCGGACTTTCTGCCGGTTCAGAATTAAGGAAAAGGAGTACAGCCCATGAAATTTGATAGCACACTGGTCAATGTTGAAGGGAAAGAAATTGTCATTGTAGCAGTAGACACTCACTTTTTCTCCCTGCCACAGGAAGAAAAAGGTGAACTGGTACGCAATTTCTTTGAATATTTTCACAAACCAATTGTCCTGATGGCCGTAAATCAGCAAGGAGACATGCAGTATTATGGTCGTCCGGATTTAACTGCTATGGTATCCGGACTGAAGTTCGGTGAATTCAAATGGCAGACCAATGAAATTGCAGAATAAATCTGTATGATTTTTTACTGGAACCTCTCTTAGTGAATACATTCATTTTGAGAGGTTCTTTCTTTTATCAAAGCTTCTCTCGTTTCATCCAGATAAATATGTACCGGAGCTTTCGACTGAATTATATTGAAATTGTTATGATATACACCGAGAGCCTGCTAGCCAAAAGAACAGCTAGCAGGCTCATATCAAAGATCCTATTAGTAACCTCTCACAATAAATTCTGTCTCATCCACTAAAACAACTGCAGCTGATCCGACTCGGGCAGACTGTCAAGCACACCATGATTCTGTAATGTTTCAATGATTGCTTTGCCTGTTTTGCCCCGGTTGGATAAGTCCTCAACAGAGGTAAACGGCGCCTGTTCGCGAGCCTCAACAATACTGCAGGCAACGGCCTGTCCTAAGCCCTGCAATGCGGTAAAAGGCGGGATCAGCCGCCCATCCACCACGCGGAAAGTCTCCGCAGCCGATTCGGTCAGACTGACCCGTTCGCAGCTGTAGCCTCTCTGATACATTTCCAGGCACAGTTCCAGAATCACCTGAAACTTTTTATCTTTATCGGTGGCGTCATTGCCCATGGCTTTGATGTTTTTCAGCTGCGTTTCGATTTCCGGCAAGCCTTTGCAGATGATATCAGCGTCAAAATCGTCAGTGCGCACTGTAAAGGCTGCGGCATAGAAAGCCAGCGGATAATAGATCTTAAACCAGGCAATGCGGAAGGCCATCATCACATAGGCCACCGCGTGAGCTTTCGGGAACAGATATTTCACCTTTTTGCAGGATAAAATATACCATTCCGGCACATTCTTTTCCCGCATATAATCTTCATCCTCTGGTTTGAGTCCCCGTCCTTTTCGCACGCTTTCCATAATCTTAAAGGCTCTGCCTGCTTCCAGCCCTTTATGAATCAGATAAATCATAATATCGTCACGGCAGCCAATAACCTCCGAGGCCGTGGCAGTGCCACTTAAAATCAGATCCTGGGCATTGCCCAGCCATACATCGGTACCGTGGGAGAAACCACTGATACGCACCAGATCAGAAAAGGTTTTGGGCTGTACATCTACCAGCATCTGCCGGGTGAACTTGGTTCCAAACTCCGGAATACCGTAGGTGCCCACCTCAGAGCCGATCTGTTCCGGTGTAACGCCCAGCGCCTCCGTGCTGGAAAACAGCGACAGGGTCTTCTTTTCATCCAGCGGGATATCCTTGTAATCACAGCCGGTGATATCCTCCAGCATACGAATAATGGTAGGATTATCGTGGCCCAGAATATCCAGCTTTACCAGACGGTCATGGATCTGTTCATAGGTAAAATGAGTCGTCACCGTGCCCTTGGTCGGATCGTCGGCGGGAATCTGCAATGGCGTAAAATCATGCACATCAACGCCTTTGGGAATAACCATCAGACCGCCAGGATGCTGGCCGGTTGTGCGGCGCACACCGGTAAATCCCAGCGCCAGCCGCTCGATATCGGCCTGTTTGCGCCGAATATTGCGCTCGTTGAGATAATTGACCACATAGCCCTGGGCCGTCTTTTCCGCAAAAGTCTGAAAGGTTCCCGCCCGAAACACGTTATCCTTCCCAAACAGTTCTTCGGTGTAGGCATGGGCCCGGGGCTGATATACACCAGAAAAGTTCAGGTCAATATCAGGCACTTTGTCGCCTTTAAAGCCCAGGAATGTCTCAAAAGGAATATCATGTCCATCTTTGATCATAGGCGTGCCGCATTTTTCACACACAGCGTCAGGCATATCGGCGCCGGCACTGTATGTGCCATCGTCTTTAAAAATTGTGTTATAACATTTCGGGCAGCGATAATGCGGCGGCAAGGAATTCACCTCGGTAATGCCAGTCATATTAGCCACAAAGGAGGAGCCGACGGACCCACGAGAGCCCACCAGGTACCCATCGTCGTTGGATTTCTTCACCAGTTTGTGGGCGATGAGATACAGCACCGAGAAACCATTGCCGATGATGGAGTCCAGCTCTTTGGTAATACGCTTCTGCACCATCTCCGGCAGTTCAGGACCATACAGCTCGTGAGCTTTGCTGTAGGTCAGATTCCGGATCTCATCCTCAGCACCCTCGATAACCGGCGAATGTAATCCATCCGGCACCGGTTTCAGTTCTTCAAAATCAGCAATGATCTTCTTTGGATTGGTAATGACAATCTCTCTGGCAACTTCCGGAGGAAAATAATCAAACTCGGCCAGCATTTCATCAGTGCTGCGATAATACAACGGCACCTGATAGTCGGCATCTTCAAACTTTTTGCCGGCCATCAGAATAGCCCGGTAAATGCTATCGTCCTTGTTGGCAAAATGCACATCGCCTGTGGCCACCACTAGCTTACCCAACTCCTGCCCCAGCGCATAGATATCCAGATTGATCTGTTTCAACTCATCTTCCGTCTGAAAAATGCCTTTGCGCAGCATAAATTCATTGTTACCGTGGGGCTGCACTTCCAGAAAATCATAGAAAGAGGCAATCTCCACCAGGGCCTCGTGATCTTTCCTGGTTTTGATGTAAGTCTGGATCAGCTCGCCCGCTTCACAGGCACTGCCGATCACCAGATTCTCCCGCACCGCTGCCAGCAGCCGTTTGGGAATGCGAGGCCGACGATAAAAGAAATTCAGATTAGATTCCGTCACCAGCTGATACAGCGCCTTCAATCCGGCTTTGTTTTTGGCCAGAATGATACAGTGGTACGTGCGCTGCTCCTGTTTGGGCAGATCGTCATTGAAGATATAACCTTCCAGTCCGTAGATGATTTTTACACCGACAGCCTGTCCGGCATGGTAAGCTTCGGGAAAAGACTGTACCACACCATGATCCGTAATGGCGATGGCCTCATGGCCCATGTCAGCCGCCAGCTGAATCAGGTCGCCCACATCACACAGCGCGTCGTTGGCGCTCATATTGGTGTGCAGATGCAGCTCCACCCGTTTCTCATCAGACAGATCACTGCGTTTTTTGGGCTTGGCCAGGTTGAGGTCAAACGCCATCATGGTCAGTTCCCGGGCAAAATTGTCTTGCCGAATACTGCCTTTCACCCGCAACGCTTTTACTTTTTTCAGCTTGCCCTTCAGCTCTTTGATTTCATCGGCTTCTTTAATCACCTTGCACAGAATGGAATCCCGATCATCGGTGATTTTAAAGGTAAGCAGCTGTTTGCCATTTTTTAATTCCCGCACATCCATACCAAACATACGGCCCTCAATGGTTACGAATTTCTCTTCTTCCTCGATGGATTCAATGGCACGCGGCAGATCTTTGATCCGTTTTCCCAGGATAACAATTTCATCTTCCAGATTTTCAGCTGGTTTTGCAGTCGAAGACGGGGCAGATTTTGTTTCCGGTGCCGTCGTGATGCATGGTTCTGCCTTTTTGATTTCCGGCGGTTTAATTGCTTTATCCCACTGCAGATGCACAGTAAAACGTTCCTGTAGAATCTCTTCCAGCAGGATGCTGGCCTGCAGCGAGAACTGCAATTGATTAAGAAACCGGATGCCAATCTGCTGACCAATAAAGATCGTCAGTTCTTCCGCTTCTTCATTCAGCTGCCAGTAGCTGTGATACAGCCAGCCAGCGATTGTGGGATGCTGTTGCTGCAGCATAGCCAGAAACAGCGGAAAATGCTGCTCCAGAAAATCTCTGGCCGACAGAAAACGGGTAGGCTGCATCACCAGACGCAAACCATTGGCCTGCGTCATATTGTCAGAAAAAAAACGCAGACATTCGGTGTACAGCTCCGGTTCCGGCAACTGCTGACAGGCAAGAAAAATCTCACAGACTTTGCTCTGCTGTGAGATTGTAATCTTGCGGACACTGGCAGTTTTTAAAAAAGTCACCACATCCTGATTCGGTTTTTGCGTAAAACAACTGTAATCCAGTTCCATAACTTTCTCCTGTCATTCTAATCCACACAAAATATTCTGATTCACGGTATCGCTCCGCATTTGCAGAAAACTGCTGCTTCAATCTGATCTTTTACAGATGTGTGCGCGCATCTTCCTGCTGTTCAACTGAATTTTGCAACGACGCGCAATCATCGTAATCTTCAGTCACACAGTCGTCATCATTATCCAGACAGATTTTTTTCTTTGCCCGCTCTTCAGCCTGCTTCTCAATTAACCGCGCTGCCCGTTCCTCCAGATGGGAGAACCAGCTGAGGATCATAAACGTCAGCAGTGTAGCCGCAATTGCTGTCAGATATAACCCTGCACCTGTCGCAAGACCGATGGCAGCCACTACCCATAAAGATGCTGCAGTCGTTAAACCATGTACTCTGCCCTTCCCCTGC
>CAMFFG010000088.1 GCA_945949655.1 uncultured Peptococcaceae bacterium | reverse complement strand
CTGTCTTTTCTCCTGCAAAACACATCTGCCGCTTTTCCCTAAAAAACAGAACTGTCAGAAAATATCTCCTGACAGTCCCTCCTGTTTTATTCTTCCAGTAGATCAATCTCCAGCAAATCCGCCATATCCACTTTCAGCACCTTAGCCAGCGCCCACAGTTCATAATCTGCAACAACGCGGAGTTCCAGTTCGATCCGACTCACCGCCTTCTGATCCAGAACCACATTGCAGGTCTGTAAGCGTGCTGCCAGCTCTGTCTGTGTAATTTTCTGCTGTTGCCGATATTCCCTTACTCGCTTGCCACAAACATTTTTCTTTCCCCGATACTCATACATTCTCATCGCATTCAACCACCATTTACTTTTAATATAGGTATTCCTGCGATTGAAGGTACCATAGAAAATGATTTTCTTTACCTCAATTATAAGTACAGGTATTATAAAATTTTAAATGCTATCGTTTTCAAAGTCAGAAATTTTTTGTTATATCTATAAATATTTTATATACTACAAAGTTACAGTAAACAGTGCTATCGCTCAAGGTCCCTTTCTGATACTGTATTTTCCGCTTTTCTGTCCAATTTACAGACTATCTGCAAACCGATACTGCTTGTCCGCCTGATAATCACTCTGCAGCATGCTGACCGCTTTGCCAAAACGGTAATATTGCGGCACATTGCCGTTGCGCTGCGCAATGCGCTGATCAACCTGCGGATCGAACAGGTAATCCACACCGTCAATCCGCACCGTTACCCACACATGGCTGCTGTATCAGCCTGCCGACGATTGGGTTTTGCCGCTGACAACCTGCACATCCAGACCA
This sequence comes from uncultured Peptococcaceae bacterium, assembly GCA_945949655.1. Lineage (GTDB taxonomy): Bacteria > Bacillota > Peptococcia > Peptococcales > Peptococcaceae > UBA7185. The sequence continues at coordinate 5,090 of CAMFFG010000088.1, read as the reverse complement.
ATGGCCTGCAGAATCGCTGCATAAGCAGAAGAATAATGATTGCAGACCCCTTTGTGATCCAGCAATAACGGCACGGCATATCGTTCTGGATAGCACTGCCAGATCACGCCTGCTTCCTCACTGCTGAACATGGTCATATCCAGTTCTGTTGCTGTCTGATAGGTCATATTTTTAATAAAATAATCATAAGCTACCTTTACTTTTGTGTAGGTATCCATATCACCAGTGAAATTTTCCACCATAAAATCAGTTATCAGGCTGTTCAGAATGCCAAACTGGGTCTGCTTTGGCTGCAGCACTGCGCCGTTTAACAGTTGCTGTACATCTGTCTGAATCTGGCCATTTCCCGCTGTACTGCCCGTCGCAGCAGAAGAGCCCGCTGTTTCCGGCAGTTCTTCTTTCTGCCCTTCTTCCGGTTCGACTTCTACATCCAGTTGGGGCAGGTTATTCCAGTAATCCGGGTTGGTAAAGCTTTCGTCCAGTTCCACATCGCTGCCATCAGCATTGCCGGACATGTAACTGCCCTGGGACACTGTACTGGTTTCCACCAAAGCATCGGTATCGATCTGCATTAGCTGTGCATCTTCATCCCAGTTTACCGCAAAACCTACTGCTTCACCAATATCCCGCAGCTTAAAATAATTATTGCCTTCTATATTGTAGGCTCCTATGGCCAGCGGTTCTCCATCACAATATAGCAGCACCTGTGACGGTTCCGCCGTCACAGTCTTCGCACCAACGGGAAACTGCAGATCCGTTTCGCCGATCTCGTAACCCTTTCCCGTATTCAGATGAATAGCGCTGTGCACCTCATCCCACTCCACCGCAAAGTTTCTGCTGGTGGAGGCCAGGATTGCCGCCATATCCCGCAGTTTAAAATAATTATTGCCATCAATATTATATGGATAAATCTCCTGTGCAGTGCCATTTACCAGCACTACCGTATTGCTGCCCTGTGCTGTCACAGGTGTCGCACCGTAAGCAGTCCCGGTCAGCAGGCAGGCGCATAACAAAACAGCCCCTGCAATTGTTTTTCGCACAGCCCATCCCCCGTTTCTATTCTGATTTTTCAGACAGTACAAGCCTGTCCCACTTTATCTCCCACAAAATGGTTTTTGTTTTATTATACTACAGAAAAATCCCAACTGCCAAGACAAGAAGCATAAATTGCTGCAAAAATTTGCGCGGCTCCCGCAACAGCTTATATCTGCAGACAATTTATGCTTCTCTATTTTTACGCGTGCTGGATTTCTCCATCCGCCCTGATAACAGATGACTCTAAACACGAATTTTCTGTGTACAGTCGTCCATCCACAATTTGTACAATCTGTTTTGCTTTGCGCCCGACATTCTGGTCATGGGTGATCATCAGAATGGTATTGCCCATATCGTTCAGCTCCTGAAACAGCTGCAGCACATCCTGCCCTGTTTTGGAATCCAGCGCACCGGTGGGCTCGTCGGCCAGCAGAATGGCCGGATTACCCACCAGTGCCCGGGCAATGGAGACACGCTGCTGCTGACCACCGGATAATTCGGCTGGCTTGTGATGGAGTCGATCCCCCATCCCCAGCAGTTCCAGCTTTTCACTGGCAATCCCGATGGCCTCTCGGCGCGGCACGCCACGAATCAACAATGGCAGAATGGTATTTTGCAGCACATCATATTTGGTAATCAGCTGATAACGCTGAAAGATAAACCCGATATGCTGATTGCGTAGCCGGGTCATCTGTGCGTCGTTGGCCTCGTGTACCGCCTCGCCATTCAGATAATAGGCGCCATTGTCCGCCGTATCCATACAGCCAATAATATTCATCAGCGTAGATTTACCCGAACCGGAAGGCCCAAGAATAGCGATGAAATCGCCAGGCATCACCTGCAGATTGATATCAAACAGCACCTGCATCTGTTCCGCGCCCAGACTGTATGATTTGTTGATATGTTCAAGCATCAGTAATGGTTCCATGGTCATCCTTCCTTATTCATGATTTAACGCTTCGATGGGCTTCATACAGGCTGCCTGCCACGCCGGATAAAACCCGAACAAAGTACCGGTGACAATGGCAAACAGTAGCGCGATCACCGAAGCGGAGGTGGATGCCACCACACTCATACCGGTCAGCCGCACTACCGGCATCAGCAGATACCCTACCGCCACACCGATGATTCCGCCAAAGATACTGATAAAATTGGCTTCCAGCAGAAACTGCAGCAGGATATCCTTGCGGGAACTACCCAGCGCTTTTAAAATCCCGATTTCTCTGGTACGCTCTTTTACCGAGACAAACAGCACATTCATAATGCCAATACCGCCCACCACAAATACCACACTGGCCACTGCAATGAGCAGCACGGACATGGTGTTGGCTGACTTCTGACTGGCTGCAACCTGGCTGCCTGCATCGGTTACCGTAAAGCTGCCTTTGGGATACATCTCGGCCAGCAGCGTTTCCACAGAGCTGATGGTGTCTTCGATCTCGTTTACATTCTCCACCACTGCCACAATTTTTGGCGTAGCATTATTGCTGCCCAGTACATATTTCACTGCACTGTTGTACGGAACAAAGACAGCACTGTCGAGCGTGATATCCGACACTGTAGATCCGGTTTTGGTCAGCACGCCGATCACCGTATATTTCTTACTGTTAATATTGATCTGACTGCCATAGGCATCCTGCACATTTTCAAAAATGCTCACCGCCGCATCGTATCCCAGTACCGCTACCCGCTCTAAATCTGCGTTGTCGGTATCAGTAAAAAATTCCCCATGCAGCATCTCCAGATTGGTGATCTCCATATACTCACTGGTAGCACCGACGATGGTGGACGACAGTTCTTCCTCCAGCGTGCCGCCTTCCACATCGCTGCTGCCGCTGACCAGCAGTGTGATTTCTTCAATATTGGGAATAAAATAGGTCAGCTCTTCCAGATCATCTTCCGTAAACACTGTCTTTTTGATCTGTTGTACGCCGCCCATCATACCACCAGGCATCCTTCCGCCGAAGCTGGCACCGCCACGGTTATTGCCCCCGCTGGGCATACCGCCGGGCATACCACCGCCAAAACCGCCCCTGTTCCCTGATAAAGCACCGCTGTTATCGGCAATGGTAACTGTACCCGCATTCAGGTTTTTGAACTGCTCCTGCACATCTTTCTGACCACCCAATCCAATAGCCACTACGATCACAATGGTAGCCGCACCAACGATAATGCCCAGCGAAGTCAGCAGCACCTTGGACTTATTGCCGCAGATATTGATCCAGACCAGATTAAGAATTTCCCGGAGCGCCACTGCGCATGCCCCCTTCACCGCCGGATGGCCGACTGCCGGCGGCACCGCCTGCTGGAGCCTCCATTCCTTCCGGCATACCATCTGCTGTTTTGGCTTCGTCTTTTGCGGCAGTACTGGTTGTGCTGCTGATCTGGCTGCCAATCAGAACGACATCGCCTTCTTGCAGACCAGAGATCACCTCATAATTGGTGCCATCGGTAAAGCCCAACGTTACTTCCTGCTGGATCACAGTGCCATCAGCCTGTTTCAGCTGCACATAATTTTTGCGTCCTTCTGTGGTGATAGCCCGTTTTGGAACGATCAATACATCATTCACCCGTTCCGATACCAGTTCCACCGTACAGCTCATGCCTTCATAGATATCTTGCAGGCCCTCACCTTCCAGTTTTACAGTTACCGTATAATTTACAGTGGGTGCACCCATGGCCATAGGTGATACACTGATGGCATCCACCCAGCCTTCAAAGGTCTCATCGGAAGTGTCAAAGGTCACCAACGCCTGCTGATCCAGTGATACATTGGTGATGTCCTCCTGGTCAATGGACAGATTGATGGAAACACTGTCATCCTGTGCAATGGTGATCACATTCTGGGTCAAGTCGATCTTATCACCCGCTTCAAAACCGATATTGGTAACCAGTCCATCACAGGGAGCCAGAATCACGTTATCCTGCAGACAGCTGCTCAGCTCCTGCACATAATCATACAGATTGTTAGCCGCCAGTTGGGTGCTCAGTACTTCCTGCTGCAGCTTGTTCACCGTGCTCTGATAGGTCAAATCGGCCGTTTCGGCTGATACCGTTGTTTTATTTTTATTGTTTTCGGCAACATCCAGGTTGCTCTCATAAAGGAGTTTATAATTGTCATAAGACAGCTGGGTATTTTCCAGATCCAGCTGCAGCTGGCTTACTTTGCGCTGCAGCTCACTGTAGGTGGTATTGCCGTACCACTCCTGATAATCCTCATTATATTCGTCATAGACTTCCTGCGCTTCTTTCAGACAATCCTCCGCATCCTCCATACGATCCTCCAACGTATCATATTCATCGACCACAGACTGATACTTGTTGATGATCTCGATGGCGTTGTCAAATTTATCCACTACAGTATCGTACGCATCGCCATATTTGGCGGAATCCTCACTGTCGGCATAGGCATCTTTTTCTGCTTCCGCTTTTTCCAGTTCCTCCGTCAGCGATTTCAGCTGACTCTGATAGCTGTTGTACGCAGCCTTATAGTCTGCATTGGTGTCATTATAATCCTCATAAAAATCCTGCAGTGCCTCCAGTGTGTCTTCATAATGATCCACCAGACTCTTCATATTATTCCGTGTTGCTGTGCGCAGATTGTACAGCTCCAGCAGTTCGCTGTATTTCTCGTAGTCCTCCTGGCCTTCTTTCAGATTTTTTTCATACTGGGCCAGCTTGGTCTCCATCTCGGTCAGTGTATTTTCATATACACCAGCAGCCACTGCGCCGTCGCCCAGACTTTCGCGCCGCGTCTGTTCTGCTTCGGCTGTGCCTAATGTCAGCTGCAACGCCGCATCATCTGCTTTCAGCTGTGCCTCCTGATAGGCATTGTTCAGCGTATTCATGGCTTTATTCAGTGATGTCTGATCCAGCACAAACAACGGATCTCCCTTGGACACATTCTCACCGGCCCGTACCAGAACATCCTCCACCTTCACTTCCAGATCCAGCTTACTGTCATCCAGCGTTACATCCAGATCCAGACCTGTTGTCTGCGTGGTCACCGACGCCGTTCCTTCCTCAGACAGGCTGGAAATAATATCACCGCGCGT
>CAMFFG010000087.1 GCA_945949655.1 uncultured Peptococcaceae bacterium | reverse complement strand
AACAAAGGCGTGCATCTCTGCACGCCCTGTGTCTTGTTCGTTCTCTAATTTATATATTAAAATCTACGATATTAATTTTAAAATTAAAGTTTAACAACATTAGCAGCCTGAGGACCTCTTGCGCCTTCAACTACTTCAAATTCAACTTCCTGACCTTCGTCTAAAGTTTTGAATCCTTCCTGTTCAATTGCAGAAAAATGTACGAATACATCTTTGCCATCCTGACCTTCGATAAAACCATAACCTTTTTCTGCATTAAACCATTTTACTTTACCCTGCATGTGAATCATCCTTTCAAGATAGATAATAGCTGCCCGATTGCAACTACATTATCCATTATAACGGTCTTTCAAATAAATGGCAAGGATTTTTCCACATTTCGCAGAAAAAATATTTAGAAGAGAAATGATTTAGTCAACAGTTGGCTGAATCAGACCGTACTGATTGTCTTTGCGTTTGTAAACCACGTTGATGCTGTTGGTTTCTGCGTTCAGGAATACAAAGAAATCATGTTCCAGAAGTTCCATCTGCATAATGGCTTCTTCTTCATCCATCGGTTTTACCACGAAGGTTTTTGTCTTGATGATTTTGCCTTCTTCTTCTGCTACCGGAGCAGCATCCTGGGCTGGTGGCAGATCGTTGATGGTCTGTACTTTTCCTTTGCGGTTGATTTTGGTTTTATATTTGCGAATCTGTCTTTCCAGTTTGTCTACCACACCGTCAATGGAAGCATACATATCGTTGCTGCTGTCTTCCGCCCGCAGAATATAGCGGTTCAGAGGAATGGTGGCTTCTACGCGGTGCAGACCTTTTTCTACAACCAGAGTGACAGTTCCGGTCAAATCAGCGTTCACAAAATATTTTTCCAGCTTTGCAAATCGTTTTTCGATATAGTCTGTTAATGGTTCTGTTACCTGAGTGTTTTTGGCTTTTACATTGATTTTCATAAATGCCAGCTCCTTTCGGGTTAAAAAAATTGAGTCACAGATAGATAAAAAATATTTATCTGTATAGTATATTATGAACCATCTGCGCCATTTTGTAAATCCCCTTTTTTCATTTCTTAAAAAAATATCAACAAGATTGAGGAAAGTGTAAAGGATAGGTAATTTTTGTATAGAATATAGTTTCAAGAATGCAGGAAGTGTGGTATAATACAAGTTACGCAAGAAAAATATTCTGCAGAAATCTGATCTGCAGAATTCAAATTATGAGGAGGTATATCGTGGCTTTTGAGTTTCTGAGAAGTTATATTGAAAATAATGATACCAAAAAGGATATAAAAAAATTAGAAAAAGTGGTAGCAAAAATCAACAGCTTTACCGATGCCATCGCCAAATTATCGGATGAAGAGCTGCAGGGCAAAACTGCTGAGTTTAAACAGCGGTTAGCGAAAGGGGAAACACTGGATGATCTTTTGCCGGAAGCATATGCGGTAGTGCGGGAGGCGTCCACCCGTGTGCTGGGTCTGCGCCATTTTGATGTGCAGCTGATGGGCGGTGTGATCCTGCACCAGGGCCGCATTGCCGAAATGAAGACCGGGGAAGGGAAAACCCTGGTGGCTACCCTGCCGGTGTATCTCAACGCGCTGACCGGAAAAGGGGTTCATGTGATCACCGTCAATGATTATCTGGCTACCCGTGACAGCGAACAGATGGGTAAGCTGTATAATTTTCTTGGTTTAAGTGTGGGGCTGATTGTTCATGGTCTGGATTTCAACCAGAGAAAAGAAGCCTACAATGCCGATATCACCTACGGCACCAACAACGAGTACGGTTTTGATTATCTGCGTGACAATATGGTTATGCGGCCGGAAAATATGGTACAGCGGGAATTAAATTATGCGCTGGTGGACGAAGTGGACAGTATCCTCATCGATGAAGCCAGAACACCACTGATTATTTCCGGTGTGGCAGAAAAACCAAAGGACTATTACACCATGGTGGCAAAAATTATTCCCCGCCTGCGGGCCGAGACAGATTACACCGTGGATGAAAAAGCTAAAAATGTGATGCTGACTGAGGAAGGGGTCACCCATGTGGAACAGATGCTGGGTATCGAAAATCTGGCCGATGAATCCAACATGGAGCTGGCACACCATGTCAACCAGGGGTTGCGCGCCCATGTAATCATGAAGCGGGACCGGGATTATGTGGTCAAAGACGGACAGGTCATCATCGTAGACGAGTTTACCGGACGTCTGATGTTTGGCCGCCGTTACAGCGAAGGGCTGCATCAGGCCATCGAAGCCAAGGAAGGCGTAAAAATCGAAAAAGAATCGCAGACACTGGCTACGATCACGTTCCAGAACTATTTCCGTATGTATGATAAGCTGGCCGGGATGACCGGTACCGCCAAAACAGAAGAAGATGAATTCCGCAGTATTTATGGTATGGACGTTGTCATCATTCCAACCAACAAGCCAGTAATCCGGGAAGACCGTCCGGATGTGGTTTACCGTACCCAGCTGGGCAAATACAAAGCTATCGTGGATAAAGTGGTAGAGCGCTATGAGGCCGGACAGCCGGTGCTGGTAGGTACGGTATCGATCCAGATCTCCGAACTGCTCAGCGAAATGCTGAAGCGGAGAGGTGTGCCGCATCAGGTGCTGAATGCCAAATACCATGAAAAAGAAGCAGAAATCGTTGCCCAGGCCGGGCAACAGCACACTGTTACCATTGCGACCAACATGGCTGGCCGTGGTACCGATATCGTGCTGGGCGAAGGTGTGAAGGATTTGGGCGGTCTGTACATCATTGGTACAGAACGGCATGAAGCCCGCCGGATCGATAACCAGCTGCGTGGCCGTAGCGGACGTCAGGGAGACCCAGGCTTTACCCAGTTTTATATCTCTTTGGAAGATGATCTGATGCGCCGCTTTGGTGCCGATAATATCACCGGTCTGATGGACAAGATCGGCATGGATGACGATATGCCCATCGAAAATAAAATGATCTCCAAGAGCATTGAGACAGCACAGAAACGGGTGGAAGCCCGCAACTTTGAAATCCGTAAAAATGTGCTGGAATACGACAATGTCATGAACAAACAGCGTGAAGTGATCTATGGCCAGCGCCGTCAGGTTCTGATGGGCGAAAACATGAGCCAGAGTATCCAGGGCATGATCGAATCCATTGCCACCGATATTCTGGAGGAAGTCTCCGCTGCCGGGAAATATCCGGAAGAATGGGATCTGGACCTGTTGCAGCAGCGTATGAACGAAGCCTTCTTCCTGCCGGAACCGCTGGATCGGGACAAGATTCTGAAAATGGAAAAGTCCGAAGTGGAAGCCTATCTGCATGAGGTGGCTCTAAACCGTTATCACCAGCGGGAGGCAGAACTGGGTGCTGAACAGTTCCATGAAATTGAACGGCTGATTCTGCTGAAAAATGTGGATATCAAGTGGATGGAACATTTAGATGCTATGGATCAGCTGCGGCAGGGCATTAATCTGCGGGCTTATGCGCAGCGCAATCCGGTAGATGAATACAAAAACGAAGCCTTTGACATGTTCCAGCAGATGATCTCGGAAATCCAGTATGAAACAGTTCGCCTGATTTTCCGGGTAACCATTGTGGAAAAACCGAAGGAACGGACTGATATCTTAAACGCATCTCACGGGGATGAGGAAGCTGTGAAAAAACCGAAGGTGAACAAGGAAAAAGTGGGCCGCAACGATCCGTGCCCGTGTGGGAGTGGCAAGAAGTATAAGCATTGCTGCGGCAAATAAGGCAGCTTGTTAAAATTGATTCTGGCGGTGTTGTTTTTTGAAAAGCACACCTTGCGTACGTAGAGTACGCGTCGTGCACTTTTCAAAAAGCCGCCTTGCCAGAATCAATTTTTCCTGCGCTGCCGGGTTAATGTCCATAGAGTACGCAAGCAAACAAATTTTCATGCTGCCTTGCTCTACGAAAAATTTCCAGCGTTCATGGGATGCGGGCGGTGTTGTTTTTTGAAAAGCACACCTTGCGTACGTAGAGTACGGGTCGTGCACTTTTCAAAAAGCCGCCTTGCCAGAATCAACTTTCCCTGCGCTGCTGGGCTAACGTTCATAAAATAATAGTGGATATGACGAAAAAGGTGTGATCTTATGCAAATGCGAATTGACTGGAATGAGCCGATTATCCGGAAAGAGCAAGTGCTGCAGATACAGCTTTCTGATTTGGATGATTTTTATGTGGCGGCATCTGATTTTGATAAAATGAATATATTCTTTGTGTTACTGACTTCTTTTCATCATTATCAGGATCAGGGAGACCGAGAAACAGCAGCTCATTTAGGATATCTGATGGCCTGTTATCTGTTCCGTACGCTTACGCCGCCAGGATCATGCGAGCTTGCCATGCACTATATCAGTCAGGCTATTTCGTTGCATCCTCTTACAATTTACAAAGAATGGGCTGACAAGATTCAGCAAGGAAACTGAAGCTTGTCAGCAGAGTATGTTACAGATATAATATATCATTATAAAATATACGAAATGAAGGAATCGTTTGCTTCATTCGTTTAAGGAAGTGATTTTTGTGGATTTTGAAATCAAAAAGCAGCTGGAGGCTGCCAGAAAAATTCTCGAAGATTTGAGGGAGTCTCTTTGACTTCGCTGGCAGAGAGGCACAGATTGCGGAACTAGAACAACAGGTGGCAGAGCCTGGCTTTTGGGATCAGCCTGATGAGGCGCAGCAGGTAATGCAGAAGATTACCGGTCTGCGCAGTAAGATAGAGCAGTTTAACAGTGTAAAAACGCTGGTGGAAGATGCGGAAACCTTATATGAAATGTGCAAGGAAATGGGCGAGGATGAGGAATTGCTGCAGGAAACGGCAGAGGCTGCAGATAAAGCGACGAAGGCGCTGGAGCAGATGGAGCTGGAAACGCTGTTAAACGGCAAGTATGACCGTAACAACGCCATTATTTCTATCCATCCCGGTGCTGGCGGTACCGAATCGCAGGACTGGGCCGATATGCTTTATCGCATGTATGTGCGCTGGGCGGAACGACATGGCTTTGGCGTGACGCTGCTGGACTATCTGGCCGGTGAAGAAGCCGGTATTAAAAGTGTGACGCTGCTGATCAAAGGGGAGAATGCCTTTGGTTATCTGAAGGCGGAAAAAGGGGTGCATCGTCTGGTGCGCATCTCGCCTTTTGACTCGGCAGGGCGCCGCCATACGTCCTTTACGGCAGTGGAAGTGATGCCGGAAGCAGAACATGATAATGATATTCAGATCGATGAAAAAGATTTGAAAGTAGATACTTACCGTTCTACCGGTGCTGGCGGACAGCACATCAACACTACCGACTCGGCTGTGCGCATCACCCATCTGCCTACCGGGATTGTAGTGCAGTGCCAGAGTGAACGGTCTCAGATCCAGAACCGTGCTACCTGTATGAAAATGCTGACCAGCCGTCTGGTGGAATTAAAAATCAAGGAGCATGAACAGGAAATGGCGGCACTGCAGGGGGAACAGCAGGAAATCGGCTGGGGCAGTCAGATCCGTTCTTATGTGTTCCATCCTTACAGTATGGCGAAAGACCATCGCACCAACATTGAAAAAGGAAATATTCAGGCCGTTATGGATGGGGATATCGACGACTTTATCCAGGGCTACCTAAAGCAGCAGGCTGCAAAAGCGGTGCGCAAAAAAGAAGACTGATGTTCTCAAGATAAAAGCTGTGACAGTGAAATGTCATGGCTTTTTCTGTTTCCTGTGCAGATATAGTAACAAATCCATGATCAAATTGACAATTCTGTGTATATACGATATAATCACAGATATGATTTTCAACAAAAAGGATGGATGAATATGAATATGTTTCAACTGGTGCTGGGGCAGTTTCTGAATCTGCGGTTAAACCCCATGGTATGCATTATGATGGTGCTGATCACCATACGAACCTTTGTGTCCGGCAATGCCATTATGCTGACAGGATTGT
>CAMFFG010000086.1 GCA_945949655.1 uncultured Peptococcaceae bacterium | reverse complement strand
ATAAATGCTCAAGACGGCCACATTCACCGCCGTCAGGGCCTCCATCTCCACGCCGGTCTGCCCGTTCACTTTCACAGTGGCGATGGCTTTCACCGCCAGTTCTTCCGGCAAAAGTTCAAAGTCCACCGTGCATTTGGTTAGAAGCAGCGGATGACACATAGGAATCAGCTCCGATGTTTTTTTGGCCGCCATTATACCGGCCACCCGGGCCACACCCAGCACATCCCCTTTTTTGACGCTACCGCTGACGATGGCCTCATACACCGCCTGATTGACACAGATCTTTCCGCTGGCCACCGCCACCCGGTGGGTAATATTTTTTTCACTGACATCCACCATGATGGCATTGCCTTGTCCATCAAAATGAGTTAATCCGTTCTCCATTTCATGATCCCTCGCAAATTGATATCATTCTGCTTTTTATCTTACCTGTTAGCGGGGAAAAAAGCAATATTTTATCATAAAAACCCTGCAGGCAAATTTCTGCAACCCTCGTACCATGAACATCTGCTTACATTGTTTTTCGCATTCTGGACTTTGTCCAACGCGTAAAAACAATGTAAGCAGATGTTCATGGTAATCTCGACACACAGAAATTTCCTGCAGGGTTTCTGAGCCAATATCGCTAACCATCAACGCAACACTATTTGACAGCCGCAATGACCGAAAATTTGTGATAGGAGTACACGCATTGTACTGCACGGAACTGACATTGCTGCAGCATGCTTATCTCATCCTGCACCGAACATTCCCGGTCCAGCTTTCTGCGCTCCCGCCACAGGGCAAGATCCTGCTCTGTTAAGCCGCTGTCAAGCAACTGCTGTTGCCAATAGGTGTTGTACCAGCCATCTATCAGCTCTGATTCCCCGCAGAACTGATCGTAGTTTACAAACAGGCCTCCATCCGGCAGTTTTTCATACACCCGGGCAAACAGCTCGACTTTTTGAGAATCGTCCAGATGATGAATGGAAAGGGCCGACAGAATCACATCAAAACTGCCATCGGGCAGTCCTTTTACATAATCCCCCGTCTGACACCGCACATTGTCCACACCGGCAAAACGCCTGCGGGCCACCTGCAGCATGGCATCGGCAATATCCACCAGCACATAGTCTGCCGACGGGTACTGCCTGTACCAGTAATAAGAGAGCAGCCCGGTTCCCGCGCCCAGATCCAGAATACGAGCTGGTTTTCTGAGGCTGGCAGCGATCAGCTTTGTGGTATTCTTATAATAATCATCAAAACAGGGAATAAATTTCCTGCGGTTGGCATCGTATTCCTGCGCAATCCGATTAAATTGTTCTTCGATCTCCATCGTCCATTCCTCCCAGGTTCTCGTAAACAGCATTACAGGGCTGGTGCAAACCCTCCCGCACGCAAAGTTGTGCGTCACTCCGTCAAGCCTTTCAGCAATGGGCTGCTACCCAGCCGGTCCGCGCCGGCCTCCAGCATTTTTACGGCATCATCCACGGTGCGGATGCCGCCGGCCGCTTTGATCTTCACATCGGCGCCCACTTCCCGGCGAAACAGCTGCACATCCTCCAGGGTAGCACCGCCGGAGCCAAATCCGGTGCTGGTCTTGATATAGTCGGCACCGGCCTGGGTCACAATGTGACACAGCTTTATTTTTTCCTCCTCCGTCAGGAAACAGGTCTCCACGATCACCTTCAGCGTCCGCTGTCCGCAGGCCGTCTTCAGCGCTTTGATCTCATGGGCCACTTTGGCAAAGTCACCGTTTTTCACATGGCACAGATTGATCACCATGTCGATCTCATCGGCACCGTCGGCCAAAGCCTCTTTGGTTTCCACCAGCTTCACCATCGTAGTCTGATAGCCGTTGGGAAATCCAATAACTGTGCAGATTTTGATTCTGCCCTGCACATACTGGCAGGCCCGTTTTACATAGCAGGGCGGGATACACACCGACGCCGCGCCGCCCAGGATGGCCTCGTCACATAATTTCTGAATGGATGCCCAGTCTGCCGTCTGCTTTAACTGGGTGTGGTCTATATGCTTATAAATCTGCTGCTGTTCCATGGTCCATCGCTCCTCACTGCGCTTTGCAAAGTTTTATTTCTGCTACGATATACTCTACCGGATTTCCGGCCAAAAAACAATCGGCCTGGCAAAAGAAAATCTCCAGTTTTCCTCAGACAGCGGTGTCCTTTCTTTGCCGCAGACCCGGCAGCAGATTGGTCATGGAGCCGGTTAAGATAAAGAGGATCCCGATGATCATATGCAGCGGAATGTTCTCATGCAGGATCAGAAAAGCCAGAATGGGTGCCAGCACCGGCTTAAAGAAGAAAACCAGCGCCGCTGTGTTGGCCGATGTTTTTTCCATAGCGGTAAAGTACGAGGCAAAGCCCAGACCGGTAACACCAATATACACAAACAGCACCATAGGTAGATTATGCAGCGTATAGCCGCTAAAGAACGGAACATTGGCAAAATTCTGCAGTCCGTTGGCCACTAAAAAGTCTGCCACTGCCGGAATATGCCCCAGCAGGGCCAGGCAGATCAGCTCAGCACTGCCAAAGAGAAAACCAAAGCAGGTGACCACCAGCCCGCCGAATTTATAGCATTTGCGTTTGCCCAGCACCGTGTAAAGGGCAAAGATCAGCGTAGCCGACAAGGTCAGCGCCACACCGGCAAACTCGATCTCCATATTCCAGGGATCCACAATAAACACAATGCCCACAATATCCAGAAGCAGCGCCACCACATTGCGGATATGGATGGGCTCGTGCAGGATCAGGTAAGCCAGCACCAGCACAAATAGCGGATTGCTGCTGAAAAGCACCGCCACCACCGAGGCATTGGCGTGCAGTGTGGCCAGCTGATAGAGCATCATGCTGATCACAATCCCTACAAGGCCCAGAAAGGCAAAATACCCCAGATCCGCTTTCTCCATGTGCACATCCTCCGCCGCCAGCCTGCGCAACAGATTGAGCGCAAACGGCAGCAGCACCAGTCCGCCGAACAAAAAGCGGGAAAAAGTGACCTGCACCGGGTTCAGATCCCCGCCGATAAATTTAAGAACGATCTCCATCAGACTGAAAAAGACAGTGGTCACTGCAATGCAGAAATACCCCTGTTTCTGATTGGTCGATAACATAGAAACAACCTCTTTTCTGCCCGTTACGGGCTGAAATCCTTTTCCAGTCATTCATTATAACACTTACCCCGGAAAAAACAATCATCGGGCGCACAAAATTTTTAAGCGGTCTCACCAATCCCGCCGACAGCCATATACTGATTAATAGAACGAAAGGAGGTTTTTCCATGTTTCATGATTCTATCGCCGTCATAGGCGGAGACGCCCGCCAGAAATGGCTGGCCCGTACACTGGAGCGCCACCATCTGCTCTCCGCCGTCTACGCGGTGCCCGATTATAGACCCGCTTCCTCTCAGATCGCTGTTCTGGATGGCCCTGATCAGCTATCTGCCTATACCTGTATTGCAGCGCCGGTCCCCTTGGCCCGTAACGCCCAGGTGACCATGCCGCCCGACGCACCGCCGCTGTCCCTTGCGCTGCTGGTGCAGATCCTCACAGCCGGGCAGCGCATCGCCGGCGGTAATCTGCCCGTCGCCTTTGTGGAGCAGTGCCGCAATAAACAGATCATCACCCACGATTATCTGCAGTCGGAGCCACTGGCCCTGGGCAATGCCGCCATCACCGCCGAGGGCATGCTGGCTGTTTTGCTGGAGTGCACACCCTACACCCTGCAGAACACTGCCGTTTTGCTGCTGGGCTATGGCCGCTGCGGCCTGCTGCTGGCCCAGAAGCTGCAGGCGCTGGGCAGTGTGGTGACCATCTGCGAGATCGATCCGGCCCGGCGGGCGCTGGCCAGAGCGCAGGGCTTTGCCACTCTGCCGCCACAAGCCCTGCCCACCGTTCTGTCCGACTGTGAGCTGATCGTCAACACCGCACCGGCACCGGTGCTGACCGCCGATCTGATCCGGCATCTGCCGGCCTCTGCCATGCTTTTTGACCTGGCCAGCTCACCGGGCGGTATCTGCCAGCAGGCAGCCGAAGCCCGCGATCTGTTTTATCGGAGCTGTCCCGGCCTGCCGGGAAGCAGCGCACCGCAGACAGCCGGAGAGCTGCTGGCAGAAGATCTCCTCCGCTTTCTGGGCAGAGGCAAACCTCCAGGAAAGGATGATGGATATGCTTGCTGATTTGCACGATAAAACCATTGGCGTAGCGGTGACCGGCTCCTTCTGCACCTTCCGCAGTCTCTTTGCAGAGCTGGAGCAGCTGGCCCAGACCGGCGCCTCCCTCTATACCATATTTTCTGATCACGCCTGCCAGATCGACAGCCGGTTCGGGCAGGCGGAGGACTTTCTGAAAAAAGCCAGAGCGATCACCGGCCGGGAGCCCATCACCACCATTCCCGATGCGGAGCCCATCGGCCCCAAAGCCCTTTTCGATATCCTGCTGATCGCCCCCTGCACCGGCAACACATTATCCAAACTGGCCAACGGAATCTCCGACACACCGGTGCTGATGGCTGCCAAAGCCCATCTGCGCAACAACCGCCCGCTGGTGATCTCGCTGGCCACCAACGACGCGCTGGGCATGAATCTGAAAAACATCGGGATTCTGCTGAACACCAAAAACATCTATTTTGTTCCCTTTGGGCAGGACAATTACCGCAAAAAGCCCAATTCGATGATCGCCCACACCGAGCTGATCCCCGCCACCATCCAGGCGGCCCTGCTGGGCCAGCAGATCCAGCCGGTGATCCGCAGCCCATACCCGGAAACAACCATCCAGAAGGAGTGATCAACTATGTGCGGAATTGCTGGTTTTTATCAGACTTCCTTTGACTATACCCTGCATCCCCGGTGGCTGGAACGGCTGGAACACATGAAAGAAAGCCTGCAGCGCCGCGGCCCCGACCAGCAGGACACCCTGCTGTATCCCCATGCCGGTCTGGCCCACACCAGGCTTTCCATCATCGATCTGCAGAAGGGACACCAGCCCATGACCAGAGCCAGCGGCTCGCAGCGCTGCACCATCGTCTACAATGGCGAGCTGTACAACATGCAGGAATTGCGCAGGCAGCTCAGCGGTTTTGCGCTTTCCTGGGAAACAGACAGCGATACCGAAGTGATCCTGAACGGCTATCTGGCCTGCGGCACCGACTTTTTTCAGCAGTTGAACGGTATTTTCGCCTTTGCTATTTATGATGCCTCCGCCGACCAGCTGCTCCTCTGTCGGGACCGGCTTGGCGTAAAGCCTCTGTTCTATCAGCAGACCGCAGAGCAGGAAGTGCTGTTTGGCTCCGAGCAGAAGGCACTGTTTGCCGGCGGCATCACACCAGCCATCCAGACCGACGGATGGTGCGAGATCTGGGGACTGGGCCCGGCCCACACGCCAGGCCACGGCGTATTTCATAATATGAAAGAGGTGCTGCCCGGCCATTACCTGACCATAACCGGCACACAGATACGGGATCATACCTACTGGCAGCTGGAGGCCCGCCCCCATGCCGACTGCTACGCCGATACCGTACATACCGTGTCGGTGCTGGTGCAGGATAGCGTAAAACGGCAGATGGTATCCGATGTCCCCATCTGCACCTTTTTATCCGGCGGGCTGGACAGCAGCCTGGTTTCTGCCATCTGCGCCAGAGAACTGGCCAGACAGGGCCAGAAGCTGCAGACCTACTCCTTTGATTTTACCGATAACGACAAAAACTTTCAGGCCAACAGCTTTCAGTCCGCCCAGGACCGCCCCGGCCCCGAACCGCAGACGGCGCAGTGGTTCCCCCGCCAGGCGGGCGGCTCCCAGCAGCAGCAGGTAATCCACCAGAGCATTGAGGAGAAACAGGGTATCCACATAGATGACCACCGCCTCTCCCCCTTTCCCCGCCTATGCGCCGGACCGCCTTTTATTCAGCCCCAGTGGACCGTTCCAGCGGAAATACGTATTGTAACAATTTCTGAATTCAAGCAAA